>NZ_KI271780.1:0-28786 GCF_000469445.2 Oscillibacter sp. KLE 1745
GCTAAATTATCGTTTACGCTAGGAGGGATAAGATGAAATACTGCTTTTACTACGATGAGTCTGAGCATAGCAGGGTCATCAATCTCTCAACCGTTACTGGTGAGACATATTATGATGGTTTTCTGGCAGCTATTATCGGGTGGCGCAGCGATCACGAAACAGCTTTTGAACAGCGTTATCATGCTTTTGAAGAAAAATACGCTGATAGGAAGAAAAAAGGAGAGCTGAAAAGCGGAACGATAAAGCCGAAGCAGTTAGTTCATGGATTTGCCTCTCTCAACGAAGCAAATGCAAAGCTGCTTGGAGATTTCTTCTCCATCTTTGATGAGAACAGCTATATCTATCTGTTCTGTGCAAGCAAAATCGAATACGTTATCACCCAGATTTTCAAAGGCTATCGCAATAGCGTCTTCTTTGATATGGACGCTGCACGCTACTCAATAGTCAAAGCGATAGTTACATACCGACCCACAGAGGTAATTGAAAGCCTGTATAAAAGCCCAGCGGAGTTTGTAGCTGCGTTAATGACATTCTTGACGAACCGGATTAGGCGCAACAAAGAAAACCGCGAATTGAAGGCGCAGGAAAACACGGCATTTGAAGCCGTCCTTTATGTCCTGAATAACGTCGATGTTCCGCAGTCCCTCGCTTGGGACTACCATTCGCAGTTTGTCGGGTTTGGAAATTTCCTGAGCAGCAAGGGCATTCTTGATTATTCAGTCTTGCTTGACAAGGAAGGTGAAGCAGGAGCCGAAAGCAAAACTCTCATTGCCGCGAAAGAAGCCAGTTTGAAGAATTGCGAAGAGGCAGACTCGATAGACCACTTTGGAATTAGAATGGCTGATATGCTGGTAGGAATTATCGGCAAACTGATGAAATCGCTATACCATTCCTTGACACCGACGCAGGACAGTCCCCGCATTGCGAAGACTCTTCTTAGCAAAGAATGGTTCAGACTAACCGATGGGCAGTTACAGCTATACAAGCAGCTTTATCATATCGTGTTCGAGATCAACAATGATTGGTATAAGGTCTATGCCGGTAATTATTCAGATGACCTTGTTAGCTTTTTGGGACTGCTGGATTTCATGAATCATTTCAATTCAGCTAAAGACATCGAACAAGACTTTGATATGCAACCGGAGTATTGTAATAGCTGCATCTGCCAAAGACTTGAAACCCATTTTGAGCAGATGAAAAACAAGCTGCCTGTTGAGCCGGTGAAAGATCAAGAAAAGGATTTTTTTAGGAATCGACGCGGCGCAAAAGTTTATCACGATGTAGACAGACAACCCATTCTGGAACTCACCAAAGGAAAAAACGCCTTTGTAGTTCTTTCTGTCGGTATTGCAAAGGGCGGCATCCCATTAGTCACTGTTGAGGCATCTCCTGAAAATCTATGTTATAGGCTGCCTGTACAGTTGTGGGAATGGGCAATAACACTGGTTTCATTGGCAAATGCGGGAGAAGATTTATTTCCTGCTGAGGTAATCTTCACAAAAGCTGAAAACCGCATCTATGCGGATATTATATAGAGGGAGTTGAGTACAAATGGCAGGCTATTTTACCGAATCAAATTATGAGAATGCCGTCTTGCAGCTTCTCAATGAAGAACTGGGCTATAACTATATCTATGGACCGGATGTGGAGCGCGATTATCACTCGCCGCTTTATGAGGATGTTCTGCTACCTTCCTTGCAGCGGATCAACAAGAGCCTGCCTATGGATGCTCTGACGGAGGCGATCTACAAGCTCAAAAACCTTGAAACCGGAACGCTCTTGCAGAAGAACATGGTCTTTATGGACTACCTCCAAAACGGAGTCCCGGTAAAATACTATGACAAGGGTGAAGAACGCTCTACCCTTGTTTACCTTGTAGACTTCAAAAATCCTGCCAGTAACGAGTTCACAGTTGCGAATCAATGGACTTTCATTGAGAACTCCGAAAAAAGACCAGATGTGATTCTCTTTGTCAATGGTCTCCCACTCGTCATTGTGGAGTTGAAGTCTCCGTCCCGCGAAGAAACCGATGCTTCCGCAGCATACCGCCAGCTCCGGAACTATATGTATGAGATCCCCTCTATGTTCATTTATAATGCGGTATGTGTCATGAGCGACTTGACCACTTCAAAGGCTGGTACAATCACGTCCGGCGAAGACCGCTTTATGGAGTGGAAAACAACAGACGGCAGCTATGAGAATACGCAACACGCATCATTTGACACATTCTTTGTAGGACTGTTTGAGAAGACCCGCTTCATTGACATCGTGAAAAACTTCATCTGCTTTAATGTGGATGGACAGAATACTTTCAAGATACTCGCCGGGTATCATCAGTATTTCGCAGTCAAAAAGGCGATTGAGTCTACAAAACACGCAACCGTGACGGACGGTAAGGGTGGCGTCTTCTGGCATACACAGGGCAGCGGAAAATCGTTGTCTATGGTCTTCTATGCTCATTATCTGCAAGAAGCGTTAGAAAGCCCCACTATCGTTGTCATTACCGACCGTAACGATCTGGACGACCAGCTTTACGGACAATTCGCCCGCTGCAAGGACTTCCTCCGGCAAACGCCGCAGCACGCTGAGAGCCGCAAGAATCTGAAAGAACTGCTTGCAAACAGACAGGCAAACGGCATAATCTTCACGACCATGCAGAAGTTTGAAGAAAGCAACGAAGCTCTTTCGGAACGCCGGAACATTATCGTGATGGCTGATGAAGCGCATCGCGGGCAATATGGTCTCAATGAGAAGGTTGTGGTCAAGCAGAAGGACAACGGCGAAGTCGAGGCGAAAACCGTTATCGGCACTGCCCGCATTATAAGAGACACGCTTCCTAATGCGACCTACATTGGATTCACCGGAACACCGATCTCCACAAAAGACCGCAGTACACGAGAGGTCTTCGGTGATTACATCGACATCTATGATATGACACAGGCAGTTGAAGACGGAGCTACAAGACCCGTCTATTACGAAAGCCGCGTTATTCACCTGAAACTCGACGAGAACACCCTCCATCTGATCGATAATGAGTATGACATTATGGCTGACAACGCCGATCCGTATGTCATTGAAAAGAGCAAAAAGGAACTTGGTCAGATGGAAGCAATCCTCGGTGCCGACCAGACGATCAACTCCTTGGTAAATGACATTCTTGATCATTACGAGAATTACCGCGAGAATATCCTGACCGGCAAGGCGATGATCGTTGCTTATTCGCGTCCCATAGCAATGAAGATTTATAAGCGCATTCTTGAGCTACGCCCGGCGTGGACGGAAAAGATTGCAGTGGTCATGACGCAAGGCAATAATGATCCAGAAGAATGGCGTGAGATTATCGGCAATAAAGCGCATAAGGACGATATGGCGCGGAAATTCAAAGACAATAACTCTCCGCTGAAAATCGCTATCGTCGTGGATATGTGGCTGACCGGCTTTGATGTTCCCTCCCTTGCTACGATGTATGTCTATAAGCCAATGGCTGGACACAACCTGATGCAAGCTATCGCCCGCGTCAATCGTGTCTTCAAAGATAAAGAAGGCGGTTTGGTTGTTGATTACGTCGGTATTGCGGCTGCACTGAAACAGGCAATGAACGACTATACTGCCAGAGACAAGAAGAACTATGGTGATACAGATGTAAGCAAGGCTGCATATCCGAAGTTCCTTGAAAAGCTCTCTATTTGCAGAGATTTGTTCCACGGATTCAGTTATGAGAAATTCATGACCGGAAGCGACCTCGACAGGGCAAAGCTCATCAGCGGAGGTGTGAACTTCATACTTGGCAAAAGTGTTGCAGAGTACGAGCTTCCCGACAATGAGAAGACACAGAATGTGTTCATCAAAGAAGCCCTGCTTCTCAAGCAGGCACTTTCGCTGTGCAGCAGCTTGGTAGACGAGCAAACTCGCATGGAGGCGGCTTTCTTCGAGTCCGTAAGAACAATGACCGTGCGCTTGGTTTCAGGCGGTACCGGAAAGAAGTTTACGCTTCCAGAAGTAAATGAGCGCATTAACGAGCTTTTGAAGCACAGCATCAAGAGCGAAGGCGTTATCAACCTCTTTTCTGATGTCCAGACTGAGTTTTCGCTGTTCGATCCGAAGTTTCTTGAAGAAGTGGCAAACATGAAGGAGAAGAATCTTGCAGTCGAACTCCTGAAAAAACTGATTTCCGAACAGGTCTCTGTTTACCGTCGAACAAATATCGTCAAGTCTGAAAAGTTCTCCGAAATCATTCAGAGCGCGATGAACCGCTATTTGAACGGAATGCTCACCAACGAGGAAGTCATTCAAGAATTACTCAAGCTGGCGAAAGACATTGCCGCTGCTGCCGCCGAGGGTGAAAAACTCGGATTGACAGCGGACGAGCTTGCTTTCTATGATGCTCTGACGAAGCCGCAAGCAATCAAGGACTTTTACGAGCATGATGAGCTTATTGCTATCACGAAAGAACTGACAGATTTGCTTCGCAAAAACCAGACAATAGACTGGCAAAAGAAAGAGAGCGCAAGAGCTGGAATGCGCCGCTTGGTCAAAAGGCTGCTGAAAAAACACAAATATCCGCCTGAGGGTATGGATGATGCAGTCCAGACTGTCATGAGCCAGTGTGAGATGTGGACGGACAATGTAATGACCGCTTAACTCCCCTACGAGAAAGGAGTAGATCATGGGCAATTCAGTCATGTTGAATGGCGTCGAATATGCCGGAGAACAGATTGCCTATAAAGACAGCACCTATGAGCTTGTGTCAAAGGTAGCATATCTGATCGGCGTCCCGCTCCGTATTTTTCAAAATGAACACGAGCCACCGAAGATAGAGATATACGACCGGCTTGAACAGGATAAAAATGCCCGTATCATTCGTAATCTATGTATCATCCGCACCGCCATTGAGCGCAACTACCGGAAAATAAATGACATCATGCGGATGGAGTATCGAGGGCTGCTTTCAATGCCAGAGATCATCCCAGCTTCCAGTATGCAGCAGCTTTCAAACGACGGAATCAGCTTTATCAAAAAGTCGAGTACAAAGCTCTGCCACCACATTATCGAGATTAACCGGCTGATTTCAGACCGCATTAACAACTGCAAAAGCCTCTTTCCAATCTGGATTAACTGGACGTACATAAAAGAGCTGTTCATTATGCCAAACGGCTTGACAGAGGACGGAACGAAAGATGCTGCGGACATCTATTACGCAAGTCTCTCCTACTACCCCTATCAAATGTACATCAACTGGGTACCGATGGACGAGGGCAATGTCCTCTATAATGATAAGAAGTTTGCTACCCTGCTTTATCAATGGCATTGCGACGCCTTCACGGAATACAGTAAAGTCTCCGATGCAGGGGCTTTTGTAAAAAACAATATCTACGACTTCATAGATGACAGTGAGAAGACCGTATTGGTAGTGGACTGCGAAAACTCTGACCCGTACAAGCTGTGCGCCACGCTCAAAAACCTTGATTATGAGGTCATGCAGAAAATTACGGCGATCATTCTCTTTGATGACGTACACACCGCTACGGCATGGCGGATTCTTGAAAACTACACCCGCATCCCCGTTGAACATATCATGATTGAGCGGATCAAGCAGAACAAATCACTGGTAGACATCAAGCTCACCGCAAGAGCCTGTCAGGAACACTACCAAAAGCAAGTGGATTCCTTCGTCATCGTCTCAAGCGATTCCGACTACTGGGGGCTGATTTCTTCCTTACCGGACGCCAGATTCCTTGTCATGATTGAGCGGGAAAAATGCGGACCGGATATGAAGGCAGCACTTGCAGAATCAGGGATATTCTACTGCTATCTGGATGACTTCTACTCCGGCAACAGCGAGGACATCAAGAAAAACGCACTGTTCAAGGAGATGTACCGCTGGATTGACAACTCCGTTCACCTGAACGTCAACGATATGTTTGATGCAGCTCTGCGAAACACGAGGATCGAAATGTCTCCCGCAGAGCGGCGGCAGTTCTATGAGAAGCACATCAGGCACATGACGCTGACTATCGACGAGAACGGAAACGTCAGCATTGAACTGAAACGCGGATAGCCTTGGTTTCTATTCCGGGAGGAATGTGGATGGACAACAGATTCTATTTTGGATTCAATACATCGGAGGAACGGAAAAAGCGCAGAAAAGCAGAGCTGTACTCCATGAGTGAGCAAGTCAGCACCTTCTTTTGGGATGAAGCCCCGCAGCATGGTTTGGAAATGCGTGAGGGACAGCAGGATATGTCCTTTGAGATTGTGGACGCCCTCATAAACGATCAGCATTTTGCGATTGAAGCTGGCGTGGGCATTGGAAAGTCCTTTGGCTATCTTGTGCCGGTGCTGCTGTACAGCAAACGCATGAACAAGCCGGTTATCATCGCAACCTCGACCATTGCGCTTCAAGAACAGCTCTGGCGCGATGTCCACGCGGTAATGCCCCTTCTTGGGCTGAACAGAGATGTCATCCTCGCAAAAGGACAGACCCATTATCTCTGCAACAAACGCGCAGATGAGTATATGTGTGACCCGAAGGCTGACCCACCGGACGCGCTCAAAGAAGGAATCCAGCAGGGGTATGAGGAACGCAAGGATTTCCCGGAGGTTTTGCCGCAAGGCATCTGGGACAAGGTAAATGTGCAGCGGTTCAGCATGAAGAATTGTGGCTTCTGTGAAAAGAAGTGCAAGTATTACAAAGTCCGCGCAGCATTAAAGTTTACGGATGGAGTGGTACTGTGCAATCAGGATTTTCTAACCCAGCATCTGATGAAACTCCGGCGCGGTCAGGAAGGGCTGATTAACGCCGCCGCTGATCTGCTTGTCGTGGATGAAGCACACAACTTGGATGATAAGGTGCGGAGTGCCACAACGGAGCGTTTCGGGCAAGGTATGCTCTTTGGAATGATTAAGAGCGCATTCTATGAGCTGCGATCCTTTGACCAGAGCAGTGTGTCAGGTGAAAAGCGAGAGGCAGAGAGCGCAATCATCGCCTTCTATAACTGCCTGAAAGCACAAGTCCAAAAGCAGATCAACGAGGCAGAGCAGGATATGCGCTACGCTGACCGCTTTTTCTTCGACAACAATGGCAGTGCGATTGAACTGCTTACCGAGATGAACGCCGCCATACACAACCTTTCGTCCAGCATTCAGATTTATTCCAGCATGGATTTCAGAAACAACCGTTCCTTTGCTGCCTCTGATGATCTGGATGCCGTCAGCGAGTCCCTTTCAGAGCTTCTTGACCAGATAGACGATATGCTGATCTGGATTGAGCAGCACGGCAGCAACACGGAACTCGTCTATTGCCCTAAAAACACAAAAGAAATTGTGAGCCGCCTATACTTCAATGGTGATGAAAGAACCATCTTGACCTCTGCCACGCTGACGAACGCCACGAGCGGGTCTCTGGAAGAACAGTATTCTTACTTTATCAGCAATACCGGCTTTCCCGCTGGTGACCGCGGCTGCTTATCCGAGCCAAAGCCTTCCCCATATCCATACGATGAACACGCCATGATCTACTATTGCGACGATCTCCCGCACCCGACCAGAGAACATGAAGCCTTCATTGAAAAGGGTGTGGAGCGACTGCTTGAGATCCTGAGCATTTCCAACGGAAAGGCACTCGTGCTGTTTACGGCAAAGACCGACATGGAAGAGGTCTACTCCATTCTCAGTGAGAAAAATCTTCCGTACAAAATCTTGATGCAGCAGCCGGGATCGTCGCAGGACAAGGTGCTGAATGAGTTTAAGGAAGATACGAACTCCGTGCTTCTGGGGACGGGTGCATATTGGGAAGGTATCAGCATTGAAGGAAAAAGCCTTTCCAATGTCATCATTTTCCGGCTTCCGTTCCCTGTCCCCGATCCGATTATCGAGTATAAGTGTTCCGTTGCTAAGGATGCGCTGATGGATGTTCGCGTTCCCGAAATGATTATCAAGCTCAAGCAAGGCATCGGGCGATTGATCCGCAATTTCACAGACACCGGCATTGTCTGCATCATCGACCGAAGACTGCGGGATGAGCCGCCGGAACGCTATCATGACATTACATGGGACTCCCTGCCTATCAAAAATCGGACAAGCAGTTTGGGCGAACTTAGGAAGTTTTACGAAGGTCTGCCCTCAGCCAAGGAATGATGATACAAACGGCAGTCTCTTCGGAAACATAGAGCAGCCCCCCAAAAAAACGACAATCAGAAAACGGAGGTGTATCATGTTGTACAATGAAAATCTGCACGAAGAAGAACAACATCTGATCCAGCAGATTGCCGAGCAAACAGAGAGAGGAAAAATCGACTGGGAACTAACAGAGTACAATCCGCTGTCCTTTCTGAATGAGGACAAGATAGACAAGAACCCAGCAGTAATCTGTCAGTCCTTCTCCTTTGAGGCGATCATCGGCGGCTCCCGTTACGAGCTTGATGTCATGGAGAATATTGATGTGCCGTCCGGTATGGGAGACTACACCATAACCCTGACGCGGGATGAAACCGAAAACTATCTTAAAATTGAGGATGCGCTTTCCTTTGACTGTGACCGCTATGAATGCACACCGGAGGAAGTCGCAGAGCGATTTGCGGACAGCCCCATTGTCCGTCTCTGCAACGCCATCATTCCTGCCACGCTTGAGCAGGAGGATTTAGAAGAGGTCTTCACATGGGCAAGGTTTTTCAACGAGACTGGCATTTCTGCAAAGCTGATGAATCATCCGCTGACCAAGCTCTGTGAAAAGCTGTTCGACGAACACCGTCTGATGGACTTCCATTGCTGCGTCTTGGATGTGGGCTATCGAAAGCTGCTCCTAAATGAACTGGCTCATAACTAAGACACGGAAAAACGCCCCCGACACTGTGCCAGACGCACAGTGCCGGGGGCGTTCCCGTTTCCAGCGATTTATTTTTCTCTCGGCAAGGGACTGTTCATAAGGTGACACTTTCCGTTTTACGAAGCCGTGAAAATTCGATGTGTTCCGTGGAGATATTCACTGGGCAGCATACGCCGTACACGTTTCCAATAATCACCGAGTAGTGCAATGTGTATTCACTATCAGGAAATACTTCACGGTTTTCGCAACGCTTGATTCAGGAGTGGGATTTTTGCCTTATTCCCGCGTGACATCAAGGGAAACCGGATTGATAACGATGATAGATTTGCCCTTTTTGTGGGCATATCTCACGGTGTTCCCGGTACCGCTGGGGCATCCATTCCATACTGCGAGAATATAATCGGCGTGATCGACCATGTACCGATTTCTCTTGTCCATGCAGTCCGACGTGTACTCCCGTTGCAGCATGGTCTCCTTGTCACACTTTGCCGCGATATTATAATACCGTTCCCGTGAAGCCACAGACCATTTGATCGCTTGTGTCTCACAAGGGATTGCACTTTCCAGAGTAATGTGAGGGTATTTTGATTTCAAATCGAGTACAATTTCCGCAGCGTACATATCGACGCCAAGAGCCATGCCGGTAATAAAATGCGTGACGCCCTCGTTCTCGATGAGTGCTACAATCTGATCCCGCATAACAGATTTCAAAGAAGTACAACGCTTATCGGATTCATCAAAGCCGAACGGAAGACTCTGCGGTCTATGACCGGTAAACGCACAAGTCTTGCCTTGAACGGATTGCTTTTCAGCTTTTTGAGCAGACTTTCTAAACTCAATAATGCGCGACATGACACCCCTTCTTTCACTCTTTTGGTAGGTAACTCCATTCTATCACCCTCATCACGGACAGTCAACGCATTGTCGTTAGTAAAATTAACGACGGCGTGCCGTGGATAATGACACCGCCGTTAGGTACACTAAATGCAAAGGTGGTGAGGCTATGCGAGAGAAGAAGGACATCAATATTGAAATCGGCGGCAATATTCAAGTGGCAAGAGAACAGGCGGGCTATACGCAGGACACGCTCTCAGAAATGCTTGGCATGACGCCGAATCACCTGAGCGCTATTGAGCGTGGTGCTTCCGGTATTTCTCTTGAAGCCTTGCAGCGTCTTTGCCGTTTGCTGGGCGTCAGTGCGGACCGAATTATCTTTGGGACCGATGAGCCAGAAGCGGAAGCCCTTGCGCTTGCCAGACGTATTTCGGATATAAAGCCGGAATACCGGCAACAGGTTCAAGAGCTGCTGTCCGCTATTTTGAATATGTCATAATATGTCATAAAAAAGAGCCTCTGCCGACACCCAAACTGGGCATCGACAGAGGCTTTTGGTTCGTTTTCCGGGCATTCAAACAAGTGCCGAAATCGACACTTATTCTCGCTCTATTGCTGGAACTGTGCGGGGAATATAATCACACTGGGCGGTCATTCCTCGTCGCTCTGAGGCTTGCAATCACAGACTTTTTCGACCCCTAACTGTCTACACCGCGATGCCTTGCGGGAGAAGTGCGGACAGGCGATGAGATCCGCACGGAAGCTCTGCTTGCAGCTATGGACGCAGCGGACGCAGAAGCGGTTATACTTCCGGCGTCCGCTATCTCCGATGAAGAACGACCACTCCTGCCGCCACTTCTGACTTCTGCTCACAGCTCAATCTCTCCTTTGTGCTTTTTGGGGGGGCAGCATTCCATCTGCTTTTCAGCCTTTGCAGACTTGAGCCTGTCCATGATGGAGGACTTTTCGCCCCTTTCGGGGGCTTTGACCTCTGCGGTCTTGTCCTCCTTCGGACCGTTGTTGATGATCCCATCAATCATGCCGTAGTCATCCTCCATCGACATCTCCGCTGCCTTGAGGTGGTTTTCCTTCTCAAGTGCCGCCATCCAGCTTTCCTTGCTGATACCGAGCATTCCGCCCTTTGCCGCATGATCGGCAATCTCCTTGGCATCCACGCACAAGCCCTCTGTGTTATCGGAATAAAGACGGTAAACCTCGCAGCCCTTCTCCATCGCCTTTTCAGCCGCGTCCTGACCGGCGGGAAGAACGCCAGCCCATGCGTAGCCGTAGTCCTTCATATCCTGAACGGAGAGCGCGGGATCGGGCATTTCCGGCACTTCCTTGACCTCAAGGTCAAGAAGGCGGAGCGTGTCATCGTCAAAGCCGTTGTAGACATCATCAAGGACGAGCTTACCGCGCTCATCGACGATGATGCAAGCCGCTTCATCGCCGTAGGTGTCATGCTCCATCAGATAAAAGCTGTGACCGCCGACTTCGTGCTGGTCAATGGTGTGCCATGTCCCGATGTGACCGGCAACCGTCAGGCCGGAGGTGTCGGCATTCATCTCAAAGTCCTTCTGCTCAACGCTCTCCTGCTTCTGCTGTTCCTTCGAGATCATGGGGATCGCAACAATCTTATCGCCCAACTTAACAAACTGCTCCGGAACTTTGAAGAGGTCGGAGAACTTCTGCATCTGCTCTACGGTCAGAGAGCCGAAGCTGTCATCCGTCAAGCCGACTACCATGAATGTTCCGGCAACAACGTCGTAGATGTCACCGTCCTCATCACGCAGAGCGCGGTTCAGTGGCAGACCTTCCAGCTTGCCTTCCTCATTGCAGACTAAGGCAACCGGGTCTTCGTAGGGATAAATTGCCTCGATGTAGCCGCCGACCTCATGCTGCAAGGACTCCAGACCGGAGTCAATCTCCTTCACATAAGGCTCCTTGCCCGGCTCAACGATGAGAACGGCAATGGTGCTGTTACGCTCGGCGGCTTCCCCTGAGCCGGTGATCCGGTATTCATCGGGAATGTCATCAAGCTCCCCGTCAAACTGTCTGTCCCAGCGTTCGCTTGCAACGCGGACATAGCCTTCATCGGTGAAGCGTCCCTGCTCATCCATCGCAATATCGCGCCCATAGCGTTCATAGTCGATGTAATTTGCCAGAGGACCGAGATCCTTTTCGGAGTAAATACCGGCTTCGTGGGCGTAATAATAGCCGAGGTCGGATTCGTCGTTGATACCGGGCATGATGTCGTAGCAGTCCAGATTGAACGTCAGGTTGATGAGATCGTCGATGTCGCTGACCTCATCGCAGCCAGCCTCCATAACGGCAACGAGCTTTTCCTGATCGCTCAGGGAAAGCTCGTCAATCAAAGCAGCAAGGTAGTTGAGCTTATCAAGACTCTCGTACTCGCCAAGCATCTTCTGGACGCCGTAGATCGGGCATTCGTAGTCGGTGATAAACCACTCTTCATAGGGCTGACCGAACTCATCCTGCTTGCCGATCCCGATGCGCTCAAAGACCTTCTGCATCGCTTCTTCGGTTGTCGGGAACTTCACCCACTCACCGACCAGCATACCCTCGTTGTACTTGCCAAGGTTCGTGACGAAGGCTTCAAAATTACCGTCTAATACGGGCATAGGCATCCTCCTTTCAGTCATCCACCATGCCGTCCGGCATGATATACAGTTCCTCAAACTCCGCGTCGGTCATGGATTCGAGCTTCTGGATGGTCTTATACATCAGCTCTGCGATCTCGCCGTCCATGTCGTTCAGGGTGACGCTCTTCATATCGTCGATCAGCCGCCTCCGGCTGGACGTGTTGAAGCAGCACATCAGGTTGATTTCTTCCACGGTAAAGTTTTTCATATCAGAGTTCCATATCCTTTCCTTTCAATTTCTGCGGCTTCGGTGTGCGGGGCGGCTGGGCTTTCTGTGCGGATTTCAGCTTGTCGCGGATGGATTCACGGGCAGCGGGCTTCTTCGGGATGGTGTCGTAGATGGCAGTTCCGGCATCCTCCACATAGGAGCGGACATACTGGATGCTTTCAGAAAAGCGGATGGGGCGGTTCTTGTCCTCGATGTTCGTCAGCCGGACTTCATCAGCGGTAAAATCAACCGCGTCGATTCTGCATTTGATGCCATCCACATTCAGCGTCGCGCCGACAGGAATGTAATCTGCGGCTTTGAGTTCCTTGAATGTCTCGCCGTCCTTGCTGAGAAAGACATCTGCGCCGGACTTCCAGAGCTTATGAGAACCGGCTACCCACGCAGTTTCACGGAAGCCAGTCACCGGCAAGGAGGGCTTGCCGCGTACCTTCTTCTCAAGGAGCTTTGTGCCGAGAAGCGGCGCAGCTTTTTCCGCGTCCTTGCCGTACAGCTCAAAATAGCCGTTCTGGGCAAAGCAAACCAGCGCGTCGGGATGCGCCTTTTTGACTGCCTCATACTTCCGAAGTTCTCCAACGGACAGAGGCGAAAGCACCTCTGTTTTTTCTGCATCCGGCAGTCTGTCACGGCGGCCTTTCTGCTTGGACAGCACTTCCGCCAGAGCATCCGCATCCTTCGGGAGCGTCCGGTGGGCTTGTACGCCGCCATGCTCACTAACCAAAGCCATTGCCTCATCGAAGCTGCTGCGGCAGGGGGCTTCCAGCACAAAGCCATCCGCAAAGGTCAGCCGGTCATGATCCGGCGCAACCGAGTTCTGCGCCACATTTGCCGCCTATTCTCGGTAGTTGATCTCAAAGACATCTCCGAAGACCTTGCCGCGCTTGACGGTTTTCAGGACAATGACGCGGGCAACGCACTCGTCGTAGGTCTGTTCCGCATAGAAACGGAAGGTGTTGTGATCTCGCGTTCTCTGAATAAAGACCTGATTTTCATTGAGGCAGTGCGTTCCATGCGGACGGCAGAACCACATCAGCGTTTTGTCTTCGGGATTCTGGCTTTCGGCGGCGCGGCGGATGATGCGCTTGTCGATGTCGAAGTCTTCCTTGTAGCTGTCTACATGACTGTCCACGAGCTTCTGCAGCTCCGCAACGATGTCAACATCTGTGTATTTCTTCATGCGTCTCCTTTCTCACAACTCCATGTCGTGTGTTTTGGATTTGACCGGAGACTTCTTTTCCGGCTGCGTTTTTGCGGCAGCTTTGAGCTGATCGCGGATGGAGGGCTTTTCCTGCGTCTGCTCCTGCTTGACGTATTCCAGCGTTGGCATCAGCTCACGATAGCAGCCCTGAGTTTTTCGCGCCGCATGACGGCGATGGATTTTGAACAGCGGCTCACCGTTCTGCGTGACCGTGTTGCCCTCGATCCTGACGCCGTTCCGCGCCAGCAGATTGAAGGAGTGGTTAGAGGCGCGATAGGACGCCCGCATACCGTCGTTGTGATAGGCAATCTGCCCCTTGAGCGTGTCCATGACGGCAGCTTTGATTTCCTTCTCTTCCGCAGTCAGTCGGTGCGCTTTCGGTGCTTTTGCCGCTTCCTCCGGCATGGAGGCAACGGGAGACTTGATCTCTACGGTTTTTACCTCAATAGAGGTAATCTCATCGCTCTCCCATGCAACGACCTCCGGGTCTCTTGCCGTTGCCTTCTCAGAAGTGACATCCTTTTGAGCTTCGGTCTGCTGACGGAACGCATCGACGAAAAGTGCTGTCAGTCCGGGATTGGGTTTATCCACAAGGAAGCGGGAGGCGTTTTCGGGGCAGACATCAACGGTCTTCGCCCATTCCTTGAGGGGCTGCGGAATGCGCCCGTCGAAGTCTTTCTGCTGAATGGTGTTTGCAAGGACATACCGGACGCGCTCCGGAGAGAACTGCTCAAGGACACTTTTCACGGCGGCATCCGCATCCAGCCGGTTATCTCCGTAGTTGGAGCTGATCGCCGCCTCAATCGCTCTGCGGCATTCCTCGTTTGCAGCAAGGGAGGCGCGATAGGCGTCCATCTCACCGGCTTCATAGGCGTAATTCGCCGTCTCGCGGTAAATGGGGACTTCCAGCTTTTCCTCCGGAACGGTTTCCTTTACGGGAGCTTCCTTCTCTGCGGACTGTGCTTTCTCTGCCAGCAGCACCTTGAGCTTGGCGTCAATGCCCTCAATCATCTCAGCCGCCGTCTTGCGGATGGTGTCCAGAGAGCTTTTCAGTTCCTTGGTTTCCTTGCCGGATGACCAACCGGCGATGTAACCGAAGGAGTAGTCCGAGGTTTCAATGCCGTAACGCTGGCAGACGGTGTAGGCAACGCTCTCTGCCTCAACCTCTTTGGTATGACGATCCTTCTTATCTTCGGGAGCTGCTTTTTCGTCTGGTTTGACTGCGTGGAGCTTTGCGTGGGCAATCTCGTGAATGGCGGTCTTGACCGTCTGGATTTCGCTCATGCCCTCCTGAATGGCAATGCGGCTTTCAACCGGCGAGAAGAATCCCTTTGCACCGCCCGGAATGTCCTCAAAGGAAATAGGGACGGGAGATTCCTGCCTGAGCGCGTCGAAGAACGCCTCGTAGTTTTCGACGGTGCCTTTCAGTTCATCGACGATGATGTCCGGAAGCTCCTTGCCGTCCGTCTGGGAAACATCGAAGACACTGACCACCTTGAAGGCAGGACGCAGAACCTCAACCGTCTCCGTGACAGCCTTTCCGTCTGCACCGATCACCGGCTTCTGCGTCACAGGATCAATCTTCTCGCGCTCTTCCTGCGCCTTGTACGGCGCGGGTGCAAGAATCTTGATGCCCTTTTCGCCCTTCATGACCTGACGGTCGAAGTTACGTTGCCACGAGGTATAACCGGCAACATAGGTTGCCTCCGGCTTCTGCATCGCAATGAGCAATGTGTTGTTGAAGGAATAGTTGTAGAACTTGGACATCGTGCGGAGGTATTCCTTGAATCGCTCAGATTCAAAAAGCTCCTTGATGCCCTGTTCCAGCTTGTCCGTGATTTCGCGGACTTGCTGTGCATTTTTGTTTTCAGCCATCTCAAACCTCCATTTCTTATTTTCTTTCGGGTGAAGAAAACCCCGTCTGAGATTTGCTCAATAAACGAGCCTTTACCTCAGACGGGGTTTCTCTGCGTGTCAGCCGACGATGAAAGATGTTATCCTCCTTCTCCCATTCAATCAGTCTGTCAAACAGCTCCGGGTGTTTTGTAATCATGTGCAACAGCTCTTCGTCGCTTGCATTGGGACAGAACCAGCAGCCGTTTCTCCGGCAGTGAGCATAAATTGGGGAAAGCAGCCCGTGATCCTGACAGAGCTTGTAGGCGTCCGCCTCGGTCATACCGTATTTGGCAAGCAGACTGACCTTCGTTATTCCATCCAGACGAGCAAGGCGTTTTGGCTCATCCTCCGCGATGCCGACATAGCTCACGGTGTCCGGAGAAAGCGCGGCATTGTACTTTCGGACGGGCGGGATTTTGCAGTCCCGATTGACTGCACACATACCAGCCCATGCGAAGCCGCGAACCTCGCCCTTATGCGGTCCACGGGTGATGACATGATGGAATACGTCATCGTAGGTCTTGTCTGCATGGAGAATGGTGAACTTGATGCCCAGTTCCTTTTCACAGAAGGGCTTGAGCCGGTCATAGATGAAGTCCCGGTGTTCCGGGACTTCACCGCTTGTGTCCTGATCAAACATGACTTCGCTGAAAACTGCCTCGTCCAGCGGTTCCTTGTGCTGTGCAGCCAGCAGGAGCGTCGCTACGCTGTCTTTGCCTCCGCTGCAAGAGGCAACATACTTCGGGCGGATCATCGGTCGAACTCCATCTTGAAGCTGACGTATTTGCCGCCGCTGTCATCCAGCCGGATCACTGCATCGTAGAGCTGGGGCTTCTTCGGCGTGTAAAGCCCGGTCACTCGGCACCAGCCCTTGTCCAGCAGCTCCTTTGCAATCCTCTTGGTCAGCTTCTTTTTCTTGCTGGAAAAGAACTTGTTGTCTTCCCACAGGCAGAAGGAGCATTCCTTGTTCGAGCAGTAGAAATTGCCCTTACCGACGTAGACCGGAGAGCCGCAGCGGGGGCATTTGCCGATTTCCTCTTTGCCCGTGCCGAAACGCTGGGCTTCGGCATCGGAGAGGAACGGGTAGGCTTTCACGAGATCCCCGGTCATCCGGACAATGCCGCTGAGGAAGGCGTCTGCATCCGCGTTGCCGCGCTCAATCTCCATGAGCGTGTTTTCCCATTCCGCCGTCATTGTGGGAGACGTGATCTGTTCCGGCAGGACGCAGACGAGGTTGCAGCCGTCCTTTGTGGGAATAAGGGATTTGCCTTTGCGCTCTGCAAAGCCGGACTTCACCAGCTTTTCAATGATACCGGCGCGGGTCGCGGGTGTTCCAAGACCTTTCTTCTCGGTGTCATCGTCAAACTGATCGTTTCCGGCAGTCTCCATCGCAGACAGGAGCGTGTCTTCCGTGTACTGCTTCGGAGGCGTTGTGAAGTGTTCGGTGACGCTGGCGGACACATTATCCAGAACATCGCCCTCATGGACTTCGGGCAGGGACTTCACGGGATCGTCCTTTTCCTTCGTTTTGAGGGATGCCTTGAACAGTTCCTCGACGGCTTTCCAGCCGTTTTGAACGACGGTCTTGCCCTTGGTTTTGAACGCATATCCTTCGCAGGAGAGCGTGATCTGCGTTTCTGCGTAGGTGTGCTTCTCGCCGGTCGCACACAGAAGGCGCATCCCAACAAGATTGAGGATTTTCTGCTCTGACTGAGGGAGCGCCGAAACATCCTGCTTTTCGAGCTGGACGGTCGGGAGAATGGCGTGGTGATCTGTGACCTTGCTGTTGTCGGTTACGCGGGCAATGTCCGGAGTGACCGAAACGTCGGAGAAAAGCGGAAGCTGGCGGCAGACGATAGAAATGACCTGACGGGCGGTGTCCTCCATATCGTCCGTGATGAACTGGCTGTCTGTGCGTGGATAGGTCAGGAGCTTCTTTTCGTAAAGCGTCTGAACGAGATCGAGTGTCTGCTGGGCAGTGAAGCCGTAGTATCGGTTTGCCTCGCGCTGCAAGGTAGTCAGATCGTAGAGCTTCGGAGGATTGACGGTTTTTGTTTCCTGCTTGAGAGAAGAAACGACGGCTTGCTTTTTCTCGCAAGCCGCCGCAATTCTTTTTGCTTCCTCTTCGGTTTTGACCTTTTCCAGATCGGCAGTCAGATCGCCCTTGCCGACGTGGACGTTGAAATACTTCTCCTTCTGGAACGTGGAGATTTTCCCGTCACGCTCTACCAGCATTGCAAGGGTCGGCGTCTGGACGCGCCCGACCACCAGCTTTTTGTGATAGAGCGTGGTGAACAGGCGGGTGCCGTTGATGCCGACAATCCAGTCTGCCTTCGAGCGGCTGAGTGCCGCTTCATAGAGGCGGTCATATTCCTTACCGTCCCGGAGATGCCGGAAGCCCTCACGGATAGCGGAGTCCTCCAATGAGCTGATCCACAGACGCTTGAAGGGCTTGGTGCATCCGGCTTTGTCGTAGACCAGCCGGAAGATCAGCTCACCCTCGCGTCCTGCATCGGTTGCGCAGACCAGCTCGGTGACGCGCTTGTCCTTCATGAGAGCGGACAGCACCTTGAACTGCTGTGCTTTGTCCTTCGTGACCTCAAACATCCAGCTTTCCGGAACAATGGGCAGATCGTCATACCGCCACTTGGCATACCGCTCATCGTAGGAGCTGGCGTCTGCCAGCTCCACCAGATGACCGAAGCACCACGAAACGATGTAATCGCCTCCCTCCATGTAGCCGTCCTTACGGGACGTTGCGCCCAGCACCTTTGCAATGGACTGGGCGACGCTGGGCTTTTCAGCAATGACTAAGATCAATCTTCATCACCATCCGTTTCAGCATCCTCCGCGATCTGCGGCTCTTCATCCTCGTTGATGTACGGCTCTTCCTCGTAGCCTTCATCGTCGAAGAAGTCCATGTCCTCATCCTTGGGCTTTCTACCCTTGACGAACTTGATGTAGTAATAAGCTGCACCCGCAGCACCGGCAAGGGCAAAGATGACGAGAATCATGCCGATGTTGGATTTCTTTTCGGGTTTAGGGGCGGGAGCATCGGTTTCCGCATCCTTGTCCGGCTCAGGTGTAGCGGGGGCTGTGCCGGTGCATTCGCTCATGTTGGTCTTGCAGACCGGGCAGTCGGTATTGACTTGACCGGCAACGCATTTTTCCTTGCAGTTACAGGTGGTCAGAGCCGCCGCAGTATCATCATCCAGCAGCGCAAGCAGATCGCTTTCATCGACCATGTTGAGGAAGTACGTCTGATACTGTTCCTCATCTTCGTTGATCGGCGCATCGTAGTCGATGACAATGAAGAAGGTGTTGCCGCTCTTCGTCTGGACTGTGATGAACTGCTTGTTGGTTGCCTTATCATAGAGCAAGTCGCGGGTGTAGGCATTGCCCTCATCGTCAATCGGCTCACACTTCGGCTTTTCCGGCGTGGGAGTGACTGCGGGCTGCTGTTCGGGCTGGGTTGCCTCCGTGACGGGAAGGTTCTGCTCGGTATCATCGGCGTAGGCAAACGCCGTGACCGAGAAGCAGGACAGAACCATGACGCAGACCGCAAGGACGGTCAGAAAACGAAACTTCTTACGCATTGTCGATTACCTCCGTATTTTCGGCGGGCTTGGTGCCGCCCTTCATGGAAGACAGGAACGCCATGATCTGATCCTTGTCCATCACCATAGAGCGCACGGTGTTGATGATTTCAAGGTTTTCCAGCTCTGTCTTCTTGTCGTACAGCTCCTTGAGCTGACCTTCGATTTCGGACTTCTTCTTTTCAGCCTTCTCAATGTCGGAGAGGACTTTCTGATACTTGGGATTCATGCAAAACTCCTTTCTTTTAATAGGCGGGTCTTCCGAAGGCGTAGAAATGCTGCTGCCAGTAGGAAGAGTTGATGGATGTGTACTGAATGGGATCGCCGCAATGGATCATGACCCCATCACCGACATAGATGCCGACGTGGGACACGCCGGGGGTGTCATACGTCCCGACGAAAAAGATGAGATCACCGGGCTGTGCATTCGCCTTTGAAACCGGCGTACAGACGTTGTAAAGCCCCTGCGCGCCCAGCCGTCCGGTGTTCACAAGTCCGCTGTTCGTGAGAACATAGCTGACGAAGCCGGAGCAATCGAAGGATGTGTCGGGATTGGAGCCGCCCCAAACATACGGATAGCCGAGATACTTTTCCGCCTCGGTGATCAGTGTCGCAAACTTCTCGTCGTTCAGGTATTCCGGGTTGACATCGTAGTCGGCGGGAGGATTTGTGATGTACTTGTCCACATAGGGAGAATCACCGAACAGATCCTCGCGGTTGCCCAGCACCGACATATACGTTGCGTACATGGAGAGCTGTTCCTGAGACATGATGTAGACCGGGACATGGGAGAGATTGAAGTTTTCGAGCTTCACGTTGCAGATGTAGTAGTCATACGGGACGCGGTAGGTTTCCGTGTGCGTGTTGCCGTCCGCGTCCGTCCATGTGTCGGTCTCCGTGCGGTATCTCGTTTCGACGATGACCTCTTCGGTGAGGATGTACTGCTTGTCGAACAGCATTTGGAGCGTGCCCTGCACCTCATCCAGCGTGAACTCGCCCTCGTGGAGAGCCGAGAGAATAGAGATCAGCACATAGGAGTCATGCTCAATATCGTCCAGATCGAAGTGGTATTCATCATAGTTGTGAGTGCTTTCGTAGGTGTCGAGATAGCGTTGCAGATCTTGCTCCATCCGGCAATACTGCGCTTCTGCGCCCAGCATCGCATCATCCTCGCTGAGATAGGAGGAAGCGATAACCGACGAGCCGGTAGAGGTGAGCATCGAACACGAGCTGATTCCGGCACCGAGCAAAACGAGAAGGGCAATTCCGACGCCGATCCAGATGAAGACCTTCTTGTTTTTCTCAAAAAACTCCTTGATCTTGTCAGACACCTTTTCACCGAGCTTCTTGCCGGTATTCTTTGTGGCAGTCCCGGCGGTCTGAGAACCGGCATTTCGAGCGGCGGCATATTCCGTCTTGATGTTCTGCTTCTGATAGTGTTTGTTCATGTTCTGCTTCTTCATCTCAGGATGCTCCTGCTGATTTCTTTCATATTGGAGCTTCGCATCCGCAGCATCCGCCTTGTGTTCCAGCTTGGAGACCTTCTCGTAGGGCTTGTTGACGCTGCTTTCCCGATGATGACTGAAATGCCGAGCGGCAGTCTCAGCGGCGATCTCCGTTTTATGCGCCGCCTCAACCGCCGTGTTTTCCTGTTCGACCTCATGGATTTTGCCGTGAATGCCGGAAGCGAGGGTGTCACCGACCTTGCGGACGGTTTTATCCGCTTCAAATTGCAGCTTGCCTTTGCCCTTTGGTTTTTTCAGCTCATCCTCAAAATGAAGGCGGGTTTTGCCCTTACCGCTCTCTTCATCAAAAACGCGCTCCTTCTTGAGAACCTTGTGCGTGGGTAGCTTCTCGCGGGCAGCGTCCAGACGCTCATGCGCCTTTTCGGACTTCCTTTCGAGCTTCTGCATCCGCTTCGTGGTCGAGACGGCATCGTCGATGATCGGCTTTGCAGAGGAAGTCTCCGCCGCTTGGGAGAGAACAGCATCCGCATCAACGGCTTCAACCGCAGAGGTCTTACGCAGCTTGTGCGTGACAACTGTTTCGGCAATCACCGTGCCGGTATGAGAAGAAACGCCGTGCTGCTCTAAAGTTGGAGGCTTGAACGGCGTTTCTGACGAAGGCAGCGGTTCGGATACATTCTGGGGTAGATTTTCTGCCCTTTTCTCTTCTGTGACGGACGTTTCCGAGGGCGGCTGTGTGTCGTTATCCTCGGCGTGTTCCGCCTGAAACTGACGCTGTTGACGGCGCATCTGCACCTTTTTCTGTTCCTCTTGGGAAAGAGCTTCGGAAGGCACGGCTGTCTCAGCGGGCTTGACCAGCTCTGCATCTTCCAGCCGTTTTGACACACGCTGTTCGGTGCCAGCCGTCAGGTTTTCCTCGACTGCGCCCTCCCGCGTCATCCGCACGACTACCTTGTCGCGGGCTTTGAGTTCCGGTTCCTTGGGCATCAGATTTCACCTCCAATCCGCTTGTAGGCAAGCTCGGTGTATTCGGGGTTCAGCTCTACGCCCACAAAATGCCGCCCCATCTGCGAAGCAACCATGCCGGTTGTGCCGCTCCCCATGAACGGGTCAAGCACAATGCCGCCTTCGGGACAACCGGCGAGAAGACAGGTCTCAACGAGCTTCGGAGGGTAGGCGGCGTAGTGACCGCCCTTGAAGGGGACGGTGTTGATCTTCCAGACATCGCGTTTGTTGCGGAGCGGATTGATGTCTGCGTCCTTGATCTCACCGTGTTCACGCGGACGGTTGATGGATTGCGGCTGAGGCTGACCGGGAACGGGCTTGCCGTATTTGTTGCCGCCCTTCATGCCGCGCTTGAGGCGTTCCGCCGTTGCGGGAGCAATCGGCTCGGAGATTGCCTTGTAGTCGAAGAAATACTTCTTGGACTTGGAGAACAGGAAGATATGCTCATAGCAGCGGGATAGGCGGTCTTTCACGCTCTCCGGCATGGGGTTATCCTTCATCCAGATGATGTCATTGCGCAGATACCAGCCGGTATCACGGAGAGCAAAAGCCAGCATCCACGGAATGCCGATCATGTTCTTCGCCTTGCAGCCCTCAACCTTGTTGTTGAGAGCCACAGCCTGACCGTTTCTGCCGTTGGGGTTCTTCGGGTCAACAAAGTCACCCTGATTGCCTTTCCCGGCGTAGGTGTCCGAGATGTTCAGCCAGAGCGTACCATCCGGACGCAAAACGCGCCTGACTTCGGTAAACACTTCCGTCAGGCGCGAGATATATTCCTTCGGCGTTGTCTCTCTGCCGATCTGAGCCTCCATGCCGTAATCGCGGAGTGCGTAATACGGCGGGGACGTCACACAGCAATGAACGCTGTCATCGGGCAGAGTTTTCAGGATTTCAAGGCAATCGCCGGTATGAATGATGTCAAGTTGTATGGTGGTGTACCTCCTGTTCTGTTGGATTTGTGTTTCCGTTGAAATGTTGGCTGTAAAACCCGACAACATTTCAATAGGCATCAGTCGGAGTAATACTCGTCCGGCTCATAGTCCTCATCTTCCATGAAGTCCTCGTCGAGATCGTCAATCTCGTCCGCCCAACGGTCGAAGATTTCCTCGGCTTCCTTTGCCGCCTCACGATAGAGGTTCAGGCGGTTCTTCTCAAAGGCAGCGAAGGCGGGGATGAACTTGCCGAACTCACGGATTGCCTTTACATCCTGCGTGCGCATATCTGCAACGCACTGGATAATTTCGGACATCGTGAGCAGATCGTCGATCATCAGCTCATACTCGCCCTTGGGGATAGAAACGGTTTCATCGTCACCCGCGTCAGCGAAAGGGGTATTCTCATCGCTGTTGCTGCACTTGGGAACATCAACATTGAAGTAGAAACCGATCATATCCACAGCTACCTTGGTCATAATCTGACGCGCCTCCTTGACCTTTTCGTCGATGCCATCCCTCACATGGAGGTAGGCGCGGTGATGCTTCTTGAGATCGCTTTCCAGTCGGATCAGATCGGTCAGCTCCCACAGAGCCTTAAACAGCGCGGAGGTGTTCTCTCCGTATTCGATAGCGTCCGCGTAGGGAATGGTAATCATCTTGTTGTTCATATTCAAAAATCCTCCTATCAGTTCTGTACGGTTTCTTCGGGTTTGGTGGTCATGATGCGGTAAAGCTGGGTGTCCTTCGGGAAATCGTCCTTGAAGGGAACGATGGTCGAGCCGTAGAAGATCAGCCCCTCACCGGCATTGGAATTGGTGATGTAGTTCTGCTGGCTGGGCGAGATGTTCAGCGCCTTCGAGAGAATCTGCCGGTCGCCGGATGCCTGATTCAGAAGGTAGACAAAATCCGAGTTTTCAAAGATGTTTTCCACCTCGCGGGACGCAAGCAGATCCTTGACGTTCTGGGTAATGCCGGTCGGAATGCCGCCCCATTTTCTGAAACGCTTCCAGATTTCTACGCTGTATGCGGCGGTCTGTTCCTCTTTCAGCAAAAGGTGGAACTCGTCCATGTAGTAGCGCGTTGCCTTGTGCTGGGCGCGGTTGAGGGTAACTCTGTTCCACACCTGATCCTGCACGATCAGCATACCGAGCTTTTTGAGCTGCTTGCCGAGTTCGCGGATGTCATAGCAGACAAAGCGGTTGTTGACATCCACATTCGTTCTGTGATTGAAGACGTTCAGAGAGCCGTGAACATAGATTTCAAGGGCAGTTGCGATGCGCTGTGCCTCCGGCTCCTTCTGATTTCTCAGAATGTTGTAGAGGTCTTCGAGGATCGGCATTTTCTCCGGTTTGGGGTCTGCAAGAAACTCCTGATAGACCATGCGAACACTGCGGTCAATGATGGTCTTCTCAACCGGCTGCAAGCCGTCCTTGCCGCCGACAATCAGCTCACACATGGAGAGGATGAAGTCGGATTTCAGCGTCAGCGGGTTTTCCTCTTCGGAGTAGTTCGTGTTGATGTCCAGCGGATTGATGTAATCCGTGCTGACTGGCGAGATGCGGATGACCTGACCGCCGAGCTTCTGTACGAGGGGGAAATACTCGGCTTCGGGGTCGCAGACGATGATGTCATCCTCTGTGATGAGGAAGGCGTTCGTCATTTCACGCTTGGCGGAGAAGGACTTACCGGAACCGGGCGTACCCAAGATCAGCCCGTTGGGATTCTTGAGCTGCTTGCGGTCCACCATAATCATGTTGTTGGACAAGGCGTTCAAACCGTAATAAAGAGCTTCCCCGGACTGGAAAAGCTCCTGTGTGGTGAACGGGATAAAGACCGCCGTGCTGGAAGTGGTCAGTCCGCGCTCAATCTCCACCTGATTGACGCCGATAGGCAGAGAGGACATCAGCCCTTCCTCCTGCTGGAAGTCGAGACGCTTGAGCGCACAGTTATACTTCTGGGCAATGGCGGCGGTCTGGAACACCGCGTTTTCGAGCTTCTGGCGGTTGGTTGCTGTGTTCATGATGAGGATGGTCACGAGGAACAGTCTCTCATTGCGGGTCTGGAGATCCTGCAACAGACGCTTTGCCTCACCGCCGAAGGTGGCGAGATCGGACGGGATGATGTCCATATCGTAGCCGGAGCGGACTGCCTTTTTCTGCTCTTCAATCTTCATCTTGTCGAGGTCGGTGATCTTCGACTTAATGCTCTTGATTGCCTTCGCCTGGTCAATCGTCCGGATATGAAAATTGACCGTGATGTTGCTGTCCATCTCAAGGAAGTCGGCAAGCATCCGGTCATTGAGTTCCGGCGCAAGGATTTGCAGGAAGCTCGCCGCGCCGATGGTTCTGCCCATCTTGAAGCACTTGCCTTCACGGAAGTCAAAGGAAGTGGGCGCGATGAAGTCCTTCGTGCTGAGTCCTGTCCGGGCAACCATGTCGAAGGAAAAGCGGAACGGCTCATTGGTGTCCATGTTGAACACATCATGAAGCACTTTCAGCCGTTCGTAGCCGGACAGCGGCTCCGTCCTCACACCGAGGGTTTTGAAATTGTTGAGAATGTCGGTTTCAATGCGTTCGAGCTTCGGCTTTGCCGTGCGGAGGGAGTCTGCCTCAATGCCAAAGGTGATGTACTTCTTCTTGACCAGTCCGTTGTTGCCCTTGGTGAGCTGGCTTTGCAGCATACCGGAATACTCGGAGCGGATGTCGTTGAAGGCGTCCTCCTGTGCCGGAATGTTGATGCGTTTGCGGAACTCATTGAGGCTTGCCTTCTGATTGATGAAGGAGAGCTGGACGAAAATCGAGCTGTCGAAGTAGTTCAGAAAGTCGCACCATGCTTCAAAGATGGCAGTTTTGTCCTCGTTCTGCGCAAGTTGGTAGTTGATGTCCTCAAAGGCGATGGACTTCGTGTAGAGGCGGCTGTTCACCTTGCAGACACCGTCGCGGCACATCTCCACATAGGGAATGGTCTGCTGGGCGGACTTGCGGACTTTCTTCGCCTTCCTGTCCTTTTTCTTCTGCATGACGATCCGCTTTTTCTCCTGAGCGGAAAGGGCATCGCCATAAACGACGCCGTTCTTGACCGTCATCTTAGGCTTTGCCTTTGCTGTGCTGTTGTTCAAGCTGCAATTCCTCCTGTTCTTTGATTTTCTGCTGAATCTCAGCGTAGAGATTGTTTGTGCGATAGGGACGCACCTTGTCTCGGATAAACATGGACTGTACAATGTGGTACAGATACTTTTCGGCGGGCTGACCGTCCTTCTCGTAAAGCGCGAAGAAGATGAACGGGAGCATGATCACCACCATCAGCATTGCCGCCGTAGACAAGTCGAGATGTGCCTTCGCCAGAAAGAAGATCGGAACGCCGACTGCCGCAGCGATGGAAAAGCAAATGAGCTGCCGCTTGGTCAGGTTGAACATGACCTTCGTTTTGACACGGTTAAGGTCCTTCGGGACCGGAACAAATGCCATTAACTGTTTCCTCCTTTCCAAGAGTAATGCTGCATTCGACCTCGTTGCCCCAGACATCCCAGCCTTCGGGGGACTGACGGGCAAAAAGCTCCACGCGGGGAAGGTCTCCCATGAGCCGAACAATGCGCTCCCGCACCTCATCCGGCTTTTTGGAATGCTCTTCGATGTGGCTGAGGATGACCTGACGCACACCGGCGTCAACACGCTTCGGATGCCCCTTCGTAGCAAGGATGCAGATTTCGGCGTTTGCCCTTGTCCAATACCCCATGCCGGTGAAGAGATCATCGTTCCTGCGGTTTTGCTTCACCCATACAAAAGCCACGGTCTTATAAGAAAAGCCCCATGCCGTCAGCACTTCGAGTGCTTCACAAAGGCACGGGAACGTGATCCAGAGGAACAGGGCGCAGTCCTTCGCGGCAAGCTCACTAACCGGAAGTGCCTTGATGTCCTCAATGCACATCGTCGGATAGTGACTTTCCGCCGACCGTCCCTGTCCTTTCTTGGAGTAAGTCCGATACGCCCAAGGGGGATCGGCGTAGATGATGCTGTATTTTTTCATGCTGCCGACCTCCTTAGTGCGCATGGAAGATGGATTTTGCAAGGCTTCCGGTCTTGAACAGCGAGAAACACAGAATGACCGTGTACGCTGCCACAGAGAACAGAGCCGAGTGAATGTTGTCTGCGATAATCATGCCGTTGATCAATACTGCATAGATGCCGACGCAGACCATGATGAGAAAGCCCTGAAATGCCAGAGCGAACAGACCTTTGAGATAGTTCGTGCCGATGCTGCCCCATTCGCGGTTGCTCATGGTTGCGATGGGAATAGGCGCAATGCTCACGGTGCAGTAAATCTCAATCATGCGCCCGTAGAGGATGACTGTAATGAGGATTGCCATGATTTTGAGGCACAGGCTGATCAGAAGCGTTTCTATCGACAGTCCGAGCAGTTCTCCGACGCCCATGTTCTCCATGCCGGTACGCATCTGCGCAATCGTCGAATCAATATCAATACTGGTGTTGCCGTGAATGACACCGGCTGCACCGGAAACCACGTTCTGCCCGATGTCGAATACTGCCATCACGATGTCAAACGTATGCGTCACGAGGTAGATCGCCACAGCCGCCTTGAAAAACCACTTGAAGAACATCCATGTGTCCATGTCATGAAGGTTGTTTTTCTCGGTGATCATGGAAATCAGCTCGTAGCACAAAACGAAGGTGATGATGATACCAGCGATGGGGACTATCACGTTTTCGGATAGTCCCCGGATCATCTGGTACACGCCGCCGTTCCAGCCGGACGGTGTTTGCCCAACTTCGGCGGCAATCGTTCCTACCTTCTCGTTGACATCGGTGAACATATTGGTCAGGTTGCTCTCGATCCATCCGATCAGCATATCCTTGAGAGCCTGTTCGATCTTTTCTAAAATGCTGCCCAATATTTCACCACCCTTCGGTTAAGCTGGGCTTGCCGTGGATTAGCCGAACAAACCGGAGAGCAGGGGGATGAGGGTCGTGCCGATCAGCACCACACCGCCGCCAGCCATGAGCTGCTTTACACCCTGAGACTTAGCGCCGGGGTTGTCGTTGCCGTAGCCTTCCATGAGGTTGACAACACCCCACACTGCGAGACCTGCGCCGAGGGCGATAACGAGCGTCTGAAGAACCGTGACAGCCTGATTGATGAAAGCCATAGATTTTCCTCCTTGATTTGAAAAAGATTGGTTGTGTATTTTTGAAAATGGGCATAAAAAAAGAAGCCCCGTCGCTGTTCTGCTTTGGGAGCCATCAGGCTTTACCCACTGCGCAGTGCAGCGACGGGGCTTTAATCCGCTTCGACCTCGCCCATATCATAGAGGTCGAATGTGTCATCGGGCTTGACTACCAGCTTGTGCTGCCGGTACTTCTCGATGTCAAAGGCGTTCCGCTTGTCGTAGTCGGAGAGCTGCCGGTACTTGGGATGCTTCGTAATGTCGTATTTGTTACTGAGAAAAGGTCTCACGCCTCGAAGCTGCAAAATACACTTAGCTCCGTCCATGACGGCAATCTCATCCTGAGACATCAGTTCCTTGCCGGTCTTCTGATAATTCAAGCCGTAGGAGTTGTTGTTGGAACGGGTTTCTGAGGTGTTGTAAAGGTCGATTGTCTCCTTGCCCAGCACCTCGCTGATTTCCTTGAGCGTGGATTTCTCCTTGCCGCCGAGGAAAAGTGTGCAGTCACAGTTGCCCGTGATGGTGTCCGCCGCGTCCTTGTAGATGGTTTTGAGCTGAGACTGGGACTGCAAGATGATTGACGCCGAGATTTCCCGGCTTCGTATGGTGGCGATGAGCTTATCAAACTTCGGGATTTGACCGATGTTCGCAAACTCATCCAGCAGACAGCGCACATGGACGGGAAGCCGTCCGTTGTAAACGTCATCTGCTTTGTCGCACAAAAGGTTGAAGAGCTGGGAATACATGATCGCCACGACGAAATTGAAGGTGTCATCAGTATCGGAAATGATGACGAACAGTGCCGTCTTCCGGTCTCCGATGGTGTCCAGCTCCATCTCATCGTAGCTCATCAGCTCCCGCAGCTCTGCGATGTCGAAGGGCGCAAGCCTTGCACCGCAGGAAATCAGGATCGACTTCGCAGTTTTTCCAGAGACGAAAAGTCAAGGACTTTTTCATCAAA
>NZ_KI271781.1:0-2759 GCF_000469445.2 Oscillibacter sp. KLE 1745
ACCAAATCCTTCCCCTTTTGTCAATACCTTTTTCCTCTTTTCTCGATTTTTTTCGACCGTCTTCCCACTGACGTGGATTTCGCAGGTTCTGCATGGTTTTCCGCACATTCTCTGCTTTTCATTCTCAGTTCTCGCTGTTATAATAATGTGTATACAAGAAGGAGGTGGAAACTTGAGATTTTGGAAAATGAACGGCGCGGGAAATGACTTTGTGATTCTGAACAACCTGGAGGAGCACCTCCCCCTGGAGCAGCTGCCACAAATCGCCCGGACGCTGTGTGAACGGCACATGTCCATCGGGGCGGACGGGTTGATGGTTGTGGATGCCCCCTCCCAGGGCGGAGATTATCGGATGCTGTTCTATAATTCTGATGGCAGCGTAGGTGAGATGTGTGGGAACGGTGCCCGCTGCATCTGCCGGTATGGCTACGAAAACGGGCTGGCCGGAGAGACGCAGACTGTGGAGACCACGGCAGGCATCGTCACCGGCCGGCGGATCGACCAGCGGCTGTACCGCATCCGGCTGAACGACCCCACCACCGTACGACTGGATAGCCCGGTAGAGGCAGACGGCGTGACATACGTCTGCTCCTATGTGGAGCTGGGAAATCCCGGCATCCCCCACGCCGTGGTGCCATACGCCGGACTGCGCCAAGCGGACGAAAACGAGCTGCGGGAGCTGGGCCGGGCCATTCGGTGGAACAAGGTCTTTCCCAAGGGTGCCAATGTGAACTTCTACGAGATCACCGGTGAAGATCTGATTTTCGAGCGGACATTTGAACGCGGCGTGGAGGACTTCACCTATGCCTGCGGCACTGGCACCGGATCTGTGGTGACCGTGCTGACTCTGCAGGGCAAAGTCTCCGGCCACGGCGTACAGGTGGATATGACCGGCGGCCGCTTGGTGATCGACGCGGAGCGGGTCCACTCCCATATCGCCAGCCTTTATCTGACAGGCCCCACCAACGTGGTGTGCCGGGGTGAAGTTACGGATGAGGACCTAATTATAATGTAAGGCCGGAAGGCCATACAGGTCAGCAGCTATTTCAATATGTATTGGAGGAGAGAGAATGAGTACACAGCTGAGCAAAAAGTCTGTTGCCCGGAACTATGCATTTCTGGCCGTCATGCTGGGGGCCATGATCCTGGGCTCCATCGTGGGCTGGATCTTCCCCCAGGAGCTGGATGCGGAGGGGAACGTCATCAGCGCCGGCGCCACGGTGCTGGAACCTCTGGGCACCCTGTTCCTGAATATGATGTTCTGCATCGTGGTGCCCATGGTGTTTTCGTCCATTGCCGGGTCTGTGGCTACCATGAAGAGCCGCAAACGGGCCGGCAAGATCATGGGCACCACCGTGCTGACCTTCGTCATCACCGGCGCCATCGCTGCGGTCATCATGATCGTCATTATGAAGATCTTCCCCCCGGTTCTGGAGCCCTGGACCAACCTGACTGAGGGCGTGGTGGAGGATCCCATCTCCATCCCGGACCTGATCGTGAACTTCTTCACGGTGAGCGACTTCTCCGGCCTGCTCAGCCGCAGCGCCATGCTGCCCCTGATCGTCTTCTCCATTCTGTTCGGCTTCGGCGTAAATCTGGGGCCGGGTCCTGACAGCCTGATTGCAAGATTCCTCACCAGCCTGTCCGAAGCTATGATGAAGGTCGTTCAGCTAGTCACCTACTACGCCCCCATCGCCTTCTTCGGCTTCTTCGCCAACCTGGTGGCCACCTACGGCTCCCAGATCGCTACGGACTATGCCCGGGCTCTGGTGGTGTACTATCCCCTCTGCTTCATTTATATTTTTGTGGCCTTCCCCTTGTTCGCCTGGTTCGGCGGCGGCAAGGGAGCGGTCAAGGAAATGTTCCGGCACATCGCCAAACCTGCCATCACTTCCCTGGGCACCTGCTCCTCCGTGGCCACCATCCCCACCAACATGGAAGAGGCGGAGGCCACCGGTATCTCCAAGGATGTCAGCGAGATCGTGGTTCCTCTGGGCGCCACCATGCACATGGATGGCTCCTGCTTCTCTTGCATTCTGAAGATCACGTTCCTCTTCGGCGTGTTCGGCCGGCCCTTTGACAGCATCGGCGACATGGCACTGATGGTGATTGTGGCCGTGCTGTCCTCCGTGGGCATGTCCGGCGTCCCCGGCGGCGGCTACATCGGCGAGTTCATCATGTGCTCCGTGTTCTTCCCGGACCAGCTGGCCATCGCCTATCCCATCGCCATCACCATCGGAAACCTGGTGGATCCCCCCGCTACCATGATCAACTCCGCCGGCGACTATGTGGTGAGCTTTTTGGTCTCCCGCTTTGTAGACGGCAAGGACTGGTTCCAGAAAGTCCTGGCCAGCCGGAACGCCTGATCTTCCCTTTCGCAAAAAGAAGGACCTGCCGCAGGGCAGGTCCTTCTTTCGTCCTCACAGCTCCTGTTCCTGGGAGCGGCGCTCTTCCCGCTTTGCCTTCACGCTCTGTCCGAATGGTGTGGCGGCGAGACCGCCCAGAGCGGTCTCCCGCAGCTCTACCGGCAGCCGGCGGCCCACGTCGCCCATGCAGTCGATCACCTGGTCCACAGGCACCCGGCTCTCAATGCCCGCCAGGGCCATGTCCGCCGCGCTGACGGCATTCACCGCGCCGATGACGTTTCGCTTGACGCAGGGGACCTCCACCAGTCCCGCCACCGGATCGCACACCAGGCCCATCAGGTTCTTCAGCGCCATCGCCACGGCGTGGCCGATCTGCTCCGGCCCGCCGCCCCG
>NZ_KI271782.1:0-15109 GCF_000469445.2 Oscillibacter sp. KLE 1745
GGGAAGCCGGCGGGCCGGAGACAGGGGTACACCTGACAGACCTCGTAAAAAACTCCAAAAGCGTTCGGCGGAATTTGGGTAAATATACAGATTTGCCTTGACAGAAGAGGGCAGAACGATTAAACTAAAAACGGATAATTGTCGGCAGGCAACAGGGGGCCTTCCGATTGTTTTCTGCCCATGCGGCCCATGCGGCCTGCATATAAAACCCAAAGCGTACAGGATACCGGACACAGGAGGAGAAGATACCGTGATTGGAAACGTCGTTGCCGCCCTGATCGGGCTGGCAGTTGGCGGCGTGATCTGCTTCTTCCTCGGTATTCGCTACCGGAAAACCGTTTCTGAAAAGGAAATCTCAAGCGCGGAAGAAGAGGGAAAGCGCATCATCAACGAGGCCATCAAGAGCGCCGAGACCAAGAAAAAAGAGGCACTGCTGGAAGCCAAAGAAGAGATTTTGAAGAACCGCAGCGAGTACGAGAAGGAAGAGAAGTCGCGCAGAGCCGACCTGCAGCGGCAGGAAAACCGCCTGCAGCAGAAGGAAGAGAACCTCGACCGCAAGACCGAGGCTCTGGAGAAGAGAGAGGAGTCCCTGGCCCAGAAGCATGCGGCCATCGACAAGGAAAACGAGGAGATCAAAGTCATCAAGCGCAGCCAGACGGAGATGCTGGAGCGGATTTCCGGCTTCACCGCCGAGGAGGCCAAGGCCTATCTGATCGCTCAGGTGGAGGCCGAGGTGACCCACGAGACCGCCCTCAAGATCAAAGAGGTCGAGTCCCGGATGAAGGAAGAGTGCGAGGCGCGCGCCCGGGAAGTGGTGGCCCAGGCCATCCAGCGGTGCGCTGCTGACCAGGTGGCCGAAATGACCGTCAGTGTGGTTCCCCTGCCCAATGACGAGATGAAGGGCCGCATCATCGGCCGCGAGGGCCGCAACATCCGCACCATCGAGACCCTGACGGGTGTGGATCTCATCATCGACGACACGCCCGAGGCCATCACCGTCTCCTGCTTCGAGCCGGTGCGGCGGGAGATCGCCCGCCTGGCCCTGGAGAAGCTGATCGCCGACGGCCGCATCCATCCCACCCACATTGAGGAGATGGTGGAGAAGGCACGCCGGGAAGTGGAGAACACCATCAAGGCAGAGGGTGAGCGCGCCGTGTTCGAGTGCGGCGTGCGGAACCTGCACCCGGAGCTGGTGAAGATGCTGGGCCGCCTCCACTACCGGACCAGCTACGGCCAGAACGTCCTGCAGCACTCCATCGAGGTCAGCCACATCGCCGGCATGATGGCCTCCGAGCTGGGTGCGGATGTCCAGGCAGCCAAGCGGGCCGGCCTGCTCCACGATCTGGGCAAGGCCGTGGACCACGAGCTGGAGGGCACCCACGTGTCCCTGGGTGTGGAGTTCGCCCGGAAGTACAAGGAGCGGGAGGACATCATCCACGCCATCGAGGCCCACCACAACGATGTGGAGCCACGGACCGTGGTGGCCTGTCTGGTGCAGGCGGCAGACGCTATCTCCGCAGCCCGCCCCGGTGCCCGGCGGGAGAATCTGGAGAACTACATCAAGCGTCTGGAGCAGCTGGAAACCATCACCGGCTCCTATCCCGGCGTGGATAAGGCCTACGCCATCCAGGCCGGCCGCGAGGTGCGGGTCATGGTGAGGCCCGAGCAGGTCAGCGAGGACCAGATGGTCATCCTGGCCCGGGACCTGGCCAAGAAGATCGAGGAGGAAATGGAGTACCCCGGTCAGATCAAGGTCCACGTCCTGCGGGAGACCAAGGTCATCGAGTACGCGAAATAAGAATTGCAGCAAGGCGGCGGGCCATCGGCCCGCCGCCTGTTCTTGGTTTCGAAGAAGGGTACTTCCGTCAGCAGATGGGAGCCGCCGGAGCACATAGCCTGCCTATATGGACGAATCTCCTGCAGGAAAGCGCCCTGCTTTCCTCTCAAATATCAAAGAGAGCAAGCTTCGGCGCAATATCAGTTCTGCAAATGCGGAACCAGGGAGCCATAACAGTTGACTTTTTCTCCCAGAGTGGATACAATAAATGTTCAGTGTAAACTGCGCCGAAGGACGGCGCGATCATAGAGAAAAGGATGAAGACTATGGCACAGGATAAGAGACAGGTGGACGCCATCACCGCACGGGACGTAGACTTCGCCCAGTGGTACACGGACGTCTGCAAGAAGGCGGAGCTGATCGACTACACCTCCGTGAAGGGCATGTTCATCTACCGGCCCTACGGCTACGCCCTGTGGGAGAATATCCAGGCGGAGCTGGACCGGCGCTTCAAGGCCACGGGGCACGAGAATGTGTACCTGCCGGTGCTGATCCCGGAGTCCCTGCTCCAGAAGGAGAAGGACCATGTGGAGGGCTTTGCACCCGAATGTGCGTGGGTCACTGTGGGCGGCAGTGAGAAGCTGGAGGACCGCTGCGCTATCCGCCCCACTTCGGAGACGCTCTTCTGCGAACATTATGCCAACATCATCCACTCCTGGCGGGACCTGCCCAAGCTGTACAACCAGTGGTGCAGCGTGCTGCGGTGGGAAAAGACCTCCCGCCCCTTCCTGCGCCATCGGGAATTCCTGTGGCAGGAGGGCCACACCATGCACGCCACCGCCGAAGAGGCCCGGGAAGAGACCATGCAGATGCTGAACATCTACGCGGACTTCATGGAGAACGTGCTGGCTATGCCTGTCATCAAGGGCCGCAAGACCGACAAGGAGAAGTTCAACGGCGCAGAGGAGACCTACACGGTGGAGTGTATGATGCACGACCATAAGGCCCTCCAGGCGGGCACCAGTCACTACTTCGGTGACGGTTTTGCCAAGGCGTTTGACATCACGTTCACTGGCAAGGACAACCAGCCCCACTATCCCCACCAGACCAGCTGGGGCGTCAGCACCCGGATGATCGGCGGCATCATCATGACCCACGGCGACGACAACGGCCTGGTGCTGCCTCCTCGGATCGCCCCCACCCAGGCGGTGGTGATCCCCGTGGCGGCCCACAAGCCCGGGGTGCTGGAGGCGGCGGCCTCTCTGCGGGACCGGCTGAACGCGGCCGGCGTGCGGAGCAAGATGGACGACTCTGATAACTCCCCCGGCTGGAAGTTCGCAGAGTATGAGATGAAGGGTGTGCCCGTCCGGGTGGAGATCGGCCCCAAAGACATGGAGAAGGAGCAGTGCGTCATTGCCCGGCGGGACACCGGCGAGAAGATCACCGTGGCCCTGGCGGAGCTGGAGAGCGCCGTGAAGGCCCTGCTGGATCACATCCATGACAATCTGTATGCCATGGCCCTGAAGAACCGGGAGGACAACACCTTCGACATCCAAACTCCCGAGGAGGCCAAGGCCATTGTGGAGGGGAAGGGCGGCTTCCTCCGGTCCAAGTGGTGCGGCAGTCTGGAGTGTGAGCTGGCCATGAAGGAGCGGGCCGGTGTCAGCTCCCGCTGTATGCCCCTGGTCCAGAGCGGCACGGAGGGCACCTGCCCCGTGTGCGGCAGGAAATGCACCACCGACATCTACTGGGGTGTGGCTTATTGAGAACGAAAAGGGAGGAGGGGAACGCCCCCTCCTCTCTTTTTCAGCAGTCCGGAAGGGCTGAAACCGACGGTTTTCCTCCAAAATTTCGGAAGAATTGGAAAAAGATCCAGCCCTCCAAAAAAATCTTCATATTTTCATAAAAAACAGAGAAAATAGGCTTGACATTAGCAAGATTTTCTTTTATGATAATAAAGCTCGCGTGGAGGGCAGAACTGCGCCCGGCGAGTACTGCGATGAACCGGGAGATTGCTCGAAAGAGGTAACTTCCGGGGAGTATGTCCGATAATCGGGCGGCTGAGAAGGATCTGTACGTTGCGTAGATCGCTGCGCCATGACAGGATACCGGCCGTATCATGCGCCGGTATTTTTCATGAGCTGGAATGATACGCACGGTTAAGCGTATAGAAAAATTCTCTCGCCGTAGGTCGTCGAGACTCGTGAAACTACCTACGAAATCAGGAGGAAACAACCATGGCTCAGAAAGAAATGATCCGCATCCGGCTGAAGGCCTATGACCATCAGGTCATCGACCAGAGCGCAGAGAAGATCGTGGAGACCGCCAAGCGCACCGGCGCTTCCGTGTCCGGCCCCATCCCTCTGCCCACCAAGAAGGAAGTCGTCACCATCCTGCGGGCCGTCCACAAGTACAAGGACAGCCGCGAGCAGTTTGAGCGCCGCACCCACAAGCGCCTCATCGACATCACCAAGTCCACCCCCAAGACGGTGGAGGCCCTGATGGCCCTGGAGCTGCCTGCCGGCGTGGAGATCGAGATCAAGCTGTAACCAATTAAAGAGGGGATGAAATCCCCCCTTTAGATTCCCCCTCGCCAGTGTGCGCACTGGCGGCGCCGCCCAGGGCGGCTGAGTCAAGGTATTTTCGCCACGTACACGCCGCGGCGAAAATAGATTGAAAATTGTTTGCTGTCCATGTCTGCCGTCTTGCGAGGCAGACGGGTCATGTCGGCAGAGCAATGCGGCGGGACCCAACCCGCACGTATCTAAGCCGACCAATAACCTTTAAGGAGGAACAACCATGAAAGCGATCATCGGCAAAAAAGTGGGCATGTCCCAGATTTTTGACGAGAACGGCCATGTGATCCCCGTCACCGTGATCGAGGCGGGTCCCTGCGTGGTCGTGCAGAAGAAGACTTCCGAAAAGGAAGGCTATGAGGCGGTCCAGCTGGGCTTTGAGGACATCTCTGAGCGCAAGCTCACCAAGCCCGAGAAGGGCCACCTGGACAAGGCCGGCGTGGCTCCCAAGAAGTACCTGCGGGAGTTCGATCTGGAGAATGCCGCCGAGCTGAACGTGGGCGACATCGTGAAGGCTGATGCCTTCCAGGCGGGCGACTTCGTGGATGTCACCGGCATCAGCAAGGGCCACGGCTATCAGGGCGTCATCAAGCGCCACGGTGCCCACCGCCTGAAGGAGACCCACGGCTCCGGCCCTGTGGCCCGTCAGATCGGTTCTCTGGGCGCTACCAGCCACATGTCCAAGATCATCAAGGGCACCATCGGCGCCGGCCACATGGGCGTGGAGCAGGTGACTGTCCAGAACCTGAGCGTCGTCAAGGTCGACCCCGAGCTGAACATGCTGGTGGTCTGCGGCGCGATCCCCGGCCCCAAGGGCGGCCTCGTGACCATCAAGTCCACGGTCAAGGTCCACAAGGTCAAGCAGGCCGGCGCTGACATCAGCAAGAACCCGCAGAAGGCCTCCGGCCGCAACCCGCAGAAGGCCTCCGCCAGAAACAAGTAAGAAAGGGGTGCTTGATCAATGTCTACTATGAAAGTGTTGAACATGGCCGGCGCAGAAGTCGGCACTGTGGAACTGAACGACGCGATCTTCGGCATCGAGCCCAACCAGACCGTCGTGCACGAGGTTGTCAAGAACCACCTCGCCAACTGCAGACAGGGTACCCAGAGCGCCCTCACCCGCGCCGAAGTCTCCGGTGGCGGCAGAAAGCCCTGGCGTCAGAAGGGCACCGGCCACGCCCGGCAGGGCAGCACCCGTGCTCCCCAGTGGACCCACGGCGGCATCGTGTTTGCCCCCAAGCCCCGGGATTACAGCTATGTGCTGAATAAGAAGGTCAAGCGCCTGGCGCTGAAGTCCGTCCTCTCCGCCAAGGTGGCCGAGGGCCAGATGGTGGTCATCGACTCCATCAAGATGGACGCCATCAAGACCGCTGACTTCCGCAAGTTCCTCACCGCCGTCGGTGTGGACGGCAAGGCCATGGTGGTCACCCCCGCCGTGGATCAGACCATCGTCAAGAGCGCGCGGAACATCCCCGGCGTTGTGACCACTCCCGCTTCCATCCTGAGCGTCTATGACATCCTGAACGCCAAGTATCTGGTCGTGGACAAGGACGCCCTCGCAAAAATCGAGGAGGTGTACGCGTAATGGCTACCGCTTACGATATTATCATCCGCCCCATCATCACCGAGCGCGCCATGTCCGGTGCCGCCGACAAGAAGTACGTCTTCGAGGTGGCCAAGGACGCCGGCAAGATCGAGATCAAGAAGGCGGTGGAGGAGATCTTCGGTGTGAAGGTTGCCTCTGTCAACACCCTGACGGTGCCCGGCAAGGAGAAGCGCATGGGTGCCGGCCGTCCCGGCATGACCAAGACCTGGAAAAAGGCCTATGTCCAGCTGGCGGCGGATTCCAAGACCATCGAGTTCTTCGAAGGTATGGTCTGATAAACGGAAGGAGTGTAACGCGACATGTCTATCAAAACTTTTAAGCCGACGACTCCCTCCAGACGGCAGATGACGGTCTCCGGGTTCGACGGCATCGACAAGAAGGCGAAGCCCGAGCCCAGCCTGACTGAGCCCCTGAAGAAGAGTTCCGGCCGCAACAGCTACGGCCGCATCACCGTCCGCCACCGCGGCGGCGGCAACAAGCGCAAGTACCGCATCATTGACTTCAAGCGGGACAAGATCGGCTCCGCCACCGTGCTGCGCCTGGAGTACGATCCCAACCGCAGCGCCAACATCGCTCTGATCCAGTATGAGGACGGCGAGAAGCGCTATATCCTGGCGCCCCTGGGCCTGAAGGCCGGCCACAAGATCATGACCGGCCCCGAGGCGGACATCCTGCCCGGCAACGCCCTGCCCATCGCCAACATCCCTGTTGGTACCGTGATCCATAACATCGAGCTGCATCCCGGCAACGGCGCCCAGCTGGTGCGCTCCGCCGGCACCGCCGCTCAGCTGATGGCCAAGGAGGGCGGCGACGCCCAGATCCGCCTGCCTTCCGGCGAGGTCCGCATCGTGCGCACCAACTGCTACGCCACCATCGGTCAGGTTGGCAACATCGAGCACGAGAACATCAACATCGGCAAGGCCGGCCGCAAGCGTCACATGGGCTGGCGTCCCACCGTGCGCGGCTCCGTCATGAACCCCAATGACCACCCCCACGGCGGCGGCGAGGGCCGCGCACCCGTCGGCCGTCCCGGCCCGGTGACCCCCTGGGGCAAGCCCGCCATGGGTTACAAGACCCGCAAGGGCAAGAACCCCACCAATAAATTCATCGTCAAGCGCCGCAACGAGAAGTAAGGAGGCAAGTCAATATGAGCAGATCCATTAAAAAAGGCCCGTATGTTGCCCCGGAGCTTCTGAAGCGGGTCGAGGAAATGAACGCGAAGAACGAGAAGAAGGTCCTCAAGACCTGGAGCCGGAGCTCTACCATCTTCCCCGCCTTCGTGGGCCACACCATCGCCGTTCACGACGGCCGCAAGCACGTGCCTGTCTATATCCAGGAGGATATGGTCGGCCACAAGCTGGGTGAGTTCGCGCCCACCCGCACCTTCCGCGGCCATCGGAAAGATTCTTAATGAAGGAGGATGCAGAACATGGAAGAGATGAAGATTGCCAAAGCGTATCTGCGCTATGTCCGCATCGCTCCCCGCAAGGTCCAGATCGTGTGTGATCTGATCCGCGGCAAGGACGCCGGCACCGCCATGGCGATCCTGATGCAGACCCCCAAGGCCGCTTCCGAGCCTCTGATGAAGCTCCTGAAGTCCGCCTGTGCCAATGCCGAGAACAACTTCGGCATGGACCCCGCCAAGCTGGTGGTGTCCGAGGTGTTCGCCACTCCCGGCCCCATCCTGAAGCGGATGATGCCCCGGGCTCAGGGCCGCGCCTATCGGATTAATAAGAAGACTTCTCACGTCACCCTGGCTGTGACGGAAAAGGCATAAGAGGGAGGAGAACAGTTTTATGGGACAGAAAGTAAATCCCCACGGCCTGCGCGTGGGCGTCATCAAAGACTGGGATTCCCGTTGGTATGCCAGTGATGAGAAGGTCGGCGATCTGATCGTCGAGGATCAGAAGATCCGCAAGTACCTGAAGAAGACCCTGTACGGCGCCGGTGTTCCCAAGATCGAGATCGAGCGGAGCAACGAAGTCGTCACCATCTTCCTCCACTGCGCCCGGCCGGGCATGGTCATCGGCAAGGGCGGCGAGCAGATCGAGCAGTATCGTCTCGCTGTGGAGAAGCTGATCGGCAAGAAGGTGCGCCTGAACATCGTCGAGGTCCGCAACCCCGACATGAACGCCCAGCTGGTGGCGGAGAACATCGCCCAGCAGCTGGAGAAGCGTATCTCTCACCGCCGCGCCATGAAGAACGCCATGGCCCGCGCCATGCGCGCCGGCGCCAAGGGCATCAAGGTTTGCTGCTCCGGCCGTCTGGGCGGACGTGAGATCGCCGGCGTGGAGCACTATCACGAGGGCACCATCCCCCTGCAGACCATCCGCGCCGACATTGAGTACGGCTTCGCGGAGGCTGCCACCACCTTCGGCCGCATCGGCGTGAAGGTCTGGATCTACAAGGGAGAGGTCCTCTCTCAGACCCTGCGCACCACCCCCCGCACCATGGACACCTCCAAGCCCTACCAGGAGCGTCGTGAGCGTCGTCCCCGCCGGGATGGCGACCGCCGCGGCGGTTTCGGCGACCGGCGCCAGGGCGGCGGGTTCAACCGTGACCGTCAGGGCGGTTTCAACCGCGGCCAGGGCCGTCCCCAGGGCGGTTTCAACCGTGCCACCAATCCCAGCCGTCCGGCTGCCCCCGCGGCGCCCGCGGCACCCGCTAAGGAAGGAGGAGCCCAGTAATGCTTCTGCCGAAGAGAGTCAAGTATCGCCGTGTACACCGCGGCCGTATGACCGGCAAGGCCACCCGCGGCAACACCATTGCCTACGGTGAGTTCGGCCTGCAGGCCCTGGAGCCCGCCTGGATCACCAGCAATCAGATCGAGGCGGCCCGTATCGCCATGACCCGCTACACCAAGCGTGGCGGTCAGGTTTGGATCAAGATTTTCCCCGACAAGCCCGTGACCAAGAAGCCCGCTGAGACCCGCATGGGTTCCGGTAAGGGTTCCCCCGAGTTCTGGGTTGCCGTCGTGAAGCCCGGCCGCATCATGTTCGAGATCGCCGGCGTGTCTGAAGAAGTTGCCCGCGAGGCGCTTCGTCTGGCCAGCCACAAGCTGCCCATCAAGACGAAGATCGTCGCCCGCACCGAGGAAGCAGGTGAGTGAAGATGAAGGCAAGTGAAATTCGTAGCATGACCCCCGAGCAGCTCAACGAGAAGCTGGTGGGCCTGAAGAAGGATCTTTTCTATCTGCGTATGCAGCACGCCACCAATCAGCTGGATAATCCCCTGAAGATCCGGGAGACCAAGCATGACATTGCCCGAGTCAAGACCATGTTGCGTCAAAAGGAGCTCTCCGGAGCTTCTGACAAGCAGTAAGAAGGAGGGAATCGAACATGAACGAAGAGAAGAGAACTTCCTCCCGCAAGACCCGGGTCGGCAGAGTCGTATCCGACAAGATGGACAAGACCGTGGTCGTCGCCATTGAAGACCGTGTGGCCCATCCCCTGTACAAGAAGATCGTCGGCCGCACTTACAAGCTGAAGGCCCATGACGAGGAGAATGCCTGCGGCATCGGCGACCGGGTCAAAGTGATGGAGACCCGCCCCCTGTCCAAGGACAAGCGGTGGCGCGTGGTCGAGATCATTGAAAAAGCGAAGTAAGGAGGTGCCGTTATGATTCAGCAGGAAACATTTCTGAAGGTGGCCGATAATACCGGCGCCAAGGAGATCAAGTGCATCCGTGTCCTGGGCGGCTCCAAGCGGAAGTTCGGCAACATCGGCGATGTGATCGTCGCGTCCGTCCGCAAGTCCACCCCCGGCGGCACGGTGAAGAAGGGCGAGGTCGTCAAGGCCGTGATCGTCCGCAGCGCCAAGGGCGTCCGCCGGGCGGACGGCACCTATGTCCGTTTCGACGACAATGCCGCCGTCCTGATCAAGGATGACAAGAACCCCAGAGGCACCCGTATCTTCGGGCCGGTTGCTCGTGAGCTGCGCGACAAGGATTACATGAAGATCCTGTCCCTCGCTCCCGAAGTGATTTGAGGAGGGCAGCGAAATGGCTATGAACATTAAGAAGGGCGATACCGTTGTCGTCCTGTCCGGCAAGGACAAGGGCAAGCAGGGCAAGGTGCTGGGCACCGTTCCCGGCTCCCTGAAGGTTGTCGTGGAGGGCATCAACATGGTGACCTGCCACGTCAAGCCCCGCAAGCAGGGCGAAGAGGGCGGCATCATGAAGCGCGAGGCCGCCATTGCCGCCTGCAAGGTGCAGGTGGTGTGCCCCAAGTGCAGCAAGGGCACCCGCGTCGCCCACAAGATCGAGGGCGGCAAGAAGACCCGCGTGTGCAAGCACTGCGGCGCTGAGCTGTGAGAAAGGAGAGCTGACAAATGGCCAGACTGAAAGAAAAATACACTGCCGAAGTCGCTCCCGCCCTGATGAAGCAGTTCGGCTACAAGAGCGTCATGCAGATCCCCAAGATCGACAAGGTGGTCGTGAACGTGGGCTGCGGTGAGGCGCGTGAAAACTCCAAGGTTCTGGAGAACGTGGTGGGCGATCTGAGCCAGATTACCGGCCAGAAGCCCGTCATTACCCGGGCCCGCAAGTCCATCGCAAACTTCAAGCTGCGTGAGGATATGCCCATCGGCGCCAAGGTCACCCTGCGGGGCGACAAGATGTGGGAGTTCCTGGACCGCCTGTTCAACGTGGCCCTGCCCCGCGTCCGTGATTTCCAGGGCATCAACCCCAACTCCTTCGACGGCCGCGGCAACTATGCCCTGGGCATCAAGGAGCAGCTGATCTTCCCCGAGATCGAGTACGACAAGATCGACAAGATCCGCGGCATGGATGTGGTCATCTGCACCACCGCGCACACCGATGAAGAGGCCCGCGCCCTGCTGGAGCAGGTCGGCGCTCCCTTCGCCCGCTAAGGAGGAAGAAACGATGGCAAAGAAATCCATGATTCTCAAGCAGCAGCGGGCTCCCAAGTTCTCCTCCCGGAGATACAACCGCTGCAAGCTGTGCGGCCGCCCCCACGCCTATCTGCGTGACTACGGCGTCTGCCGTATCTGCTTCCGGGAACTGGCCTACAAGGGCGAGATCCCCGGCGTGCGGAAGGCCTCCTTCTGAGAGGCGCCCCGCGCAACCAAATTTTGTGACCACGGGCTTTTGATATGGAGCCTTTGGCAGATCGGATGGCGAAAGGTCATGACGAATTGGGCACCACGCGCGAGCGGACTGCTCCATTCGCCATGATACCTCGCTGCCGCAGCGGTCTCGAGAGAGCCGCAACTCTAAAATAGGAGGATTTATTATGCATATCACCGATCCGGTTGCGGATATGCTGACCCGCATCCGCAACGCCAACAACGCCAAGCACGACACCGTTGATGTTCCCGCCTCCAACATGAAGAAGAGCATCGCTCAGATTCTGCTGGATGAGGGCTATATCAAGAACTTCCAGGTGGTGGAGGACGGAACCCAGGGTGTCATCCACATCTCCCTGAAGTACAACGCGGGCAAGGAAAAGGTTATCACCGGCCTGCGCCGCGTCTCCAAGCCCGGCCTGCGCGTCTATGTGGGCGCCGACGAGCTGCCCCGCGTGCTCCGCGGCCTGGGCATCGCTATCATCTCTACGTCCAAGGGCGTCATGACCGACAAGAAGGCCCGCGAGCTCCATGTCGGCGGCGAGGTCCTGGCATTCGTTTGGTAAGGAGGGTATTGGACCATGTCTAGAATTGGCAGAATGCCCATTACCGTTCCCGCCGGCGTCACCGTCAATGTCGCCGAGGGTAATGTGGTGACCGTTAAGGGACCCAAGGGCGAGCTGACGAAGGCTCTGCGCCCTGAGATGATTCTTAAACAGGAAGGCAGCACGATCACCGTGGAGCGTCCTTCCGACGACAAGCTGCACCGCAGCCTCCACGGCCTGACCCGCACTCTGCTCCATAACATGATCGTCGGTGTGACCGACGGCTACAAGAAGGAGCTGGAGGTTAACGGCGTCGGCTACCGTGTGGCCAAGGAGGGTAAGAACCTGGTCATGAACCTGGGCTTCTCTCACCAGGTGATCGTTTCTGAGATCGAGGGCATCACCATCGATGTCCCCGCTCCCAATAAAATCGTCATCAACGGATGCGACAAGCAGGCTGTCGGCCAGTTTGCGGCCGAGGTCCGCGAGAAGCGTCCTCCCGAGCCTTATAAGGGCAAGGGCATCAAGTACGCCGATGAAGTCATCCGCCGCAAGGTCGGTAAGACCGGCGCCAAGAAGTAAGGAGGTGTGCCGATATGATTAAGAGACCGAATACCAACGCCCAGCGCCTGAAGCGCCACAAGAGAGTGCGCGCCAAGATCTCCGGCACCCCTGAGATGCCGCGTCTGAATGTGTTCCGCAGCGAGGCCAACATCTACGCCCAGGTCATCGATGATGTCAACGGCGTGACCCTGGCTTCCGCTTCCTCCCTGGACAAGGCCATCGAAGGTTACGGCGGCAATATCGCCGCTGCCACTGCCGTTGGTAAGCTGGTGGCCGAGCGCGCCAAGGCCAAGGGTATCGAGACTGTCGTGTTTGACCGCGGCGGCTATCTGTACCACGGCCGCGTGAAGGCTCTGGCTGAGGGTGCCCGCGAGGGCGGCCTGAAATTCTAAGGGAGGAGGAACGACAACATGCCTAGATTTGAAAGAGAACAGAGCGAGTATATCGAGAAGGTCGTTTCCCTGAACCGCGTCTCCAAGACCGTCAAGGGCGGCCGCGTGATGAAATTCTCCGCCCTGGTCGTCGTGGGCGACGGCAAGGGCAAGGTGGGCTATGGCCTGGGCAAGGCCGCTGAGGTCCCCGAGGCCATCCGCAAGGGTATCGAAGCTGCCAAGAAGAACATGATCACCGTGACCCTCTCCGGCACCACTGTGCCCCACGAGACCATCGGTGAGGCCGGCGCCGGCCGCGTGCTGATGAAGCCCGCTGCCCCCGGTACCGGCGTGATCGCCGGCGGCGCTGTGCGTGCCGTCGTCGAGGCCGCAGGCATCAAGGATATCCGGACCAAGTGCCTGCGTTCCAACAACCCCAACAACGTTGTCGCCGCCGCCTTCGAGGGCCTCAAGAGCATGCGCGGTCCCGAGGAGGTCGCCCGCATCCGCGGCAAGAGCGTCGAAGAGATCGTGGGTTAAGGAGGCGCAAAAATGGCAAACTTAAATATTAAGCTCGTCAAGAGCCTGAACGGCCGCCTGGAAAAACAGGTCGCCACCGCTCATTCCATGGGCCTGCGCAAGATCGGTGACATCACCGTGCAGCCCGACAACGACCAGACCCGCGGCAAGATCGCCAAGATCGGCTACCTGCTGCAGGTCACAGAAGTGAAATAAGGAGGCACGGAATTATGAAGTTGAGCGAACTGTCTCCCGCCGAGGGCTCCGTCCGGGCCCCGTACCGGAAGGGCCGGGGCGCCGGCTCCGGCAACGGAAAGACCGGCGGCCGCGGTCACAAGGGCCAGAAGGCCCGCTCCGGCGGCAAGATCCGTGTTGGCTTTGAAGGCGGCCAGATGCCTCTGGCCCGCCGCATCCCCAAGCGCGGCTTCAACAACATCTTCGCAAAGCCCCTGGAGATCGTGAATCTCAGCACCCTGGATCAGTTCCAGGACGGCGATACTGTCACGGTCCACGCGCTGCTGGAGAAGGGTATCCTCTCCAAGTGCCGCTACGGCTACAAGGTTCTGGGCAGCGGCAAGCTGTCCAAGAAGCTCACTGTCCAGGCTTCTGCTTTCTCCGCTTCTGCCAAGGAGGCTATCGAGGCAGCAGGCGGAAAGGCCGAGGTGATGTAACGTGATCCAAACCATTCGCAAAGCGTGGGGCATCCCCGAACTGCGGAAGAAGATCATTTTTACACTCCTCATCCTGTTGATCTTCCGGATCGGCAACGCCATCACGGTGCCTTACGTGGATGTCGGCCTGCTGGAGACCTATCTGGATCAGATGGGCGGCACCATTCTGGGCCTGTACAACGTGATGTCCGGCGGCGCCTTTGCCCAGGCAACGGTCTTCGCCCTGAGCATCCAGCCCTATATCAACGCATCCATCATCATCCAGCTGCTGACTGTGGCCATCCCGGCCCTGGAGCGGCTGGCCAAGGATGGCGGTGAAGAGGGACGGAAGAAGATCCAGTCCATCACCCGCTATACCACTGTCGGCATCGCCATCCTGCAGGCGGTCGGTTACTATTTCATGATGCGCAACTACAACCTGCTGGCATCTGATGCCACCGGCATCTGGCCCGCACTGGTCATCGTCGTGTCCTTCATCGCCGGCTCCTCCTTCGTCATGTGGATGGGCGAGCAGGTGACGGAGTTCGGCATCGGCAACGGCATTTCCATCATTCTGTTCGCCGGCATCCTGTCCCGGATCCCCACCTCTGTCAGCTCTCTGTACAGCGGCGTGGTGAGCTGGGCCAACGGCGGCGCTGCCGCGGACGGTGCGCTGCACCCGGCTCTGGTGGTGTTGCTGCTGGTGGGCGTCCTGGCGCTGGTTGTGTTCGTCGTGTTCATCAGCGACGCAGAGCGCCGCATTCCCGTCCAGTATGCCAAGCGGCAGGTGGGCCGGAAGATGTACGGCGGCCAGAGCTCTCACCTCCCCATGAAGGTGAATATGTCCGGCGTTCTGCCCATCATCTTCGCCCAGAGCATCGCGTCTCTGCCCGTGACGATCTGGACCTTCATCGGTATTCCCGAGGAGGAGACGGTTTCCCGGGCAATCTACGACGCCATCGATACCCAGTCCTTCATCTATATGATCGTGTATTTCATCATGATCATCGGTTTCAGCTATTTCTACTCCACCATCCAGTTCAATCCGGTGGAGATCGCCAACAACCTGAAGAAGCAGGGCGGCTTTATCCCGGGATTCCGTCCCGGCAAGCCCACTGTGGACTTCATCAAGAAAGTCCTGAGCAAGATCACCCTGTTCGGCGCCATTTATCTGGGCATCGTGGCGATCTGCCCGCTGCTGCTGGGTAAGGCTGTCGGCAACGCTTATCTGGCGATCGGCGGCACCTCCGTCATCATCGTGGTCGGCGTGGCTCTGGAGACTGTCAAGGCGCTGGAGGCCCAGATGCTGATGCGTCAGTACAAGGGCTTCCTGGAATAAGAGAGAAGGCGTTTCAATTGAAGCTGATCCTGTTGGGCGCCCCTGGCGCCGGTAAGGGAACACAGGCAGAAATCCTGT
>NZ_KI271783.1:0-36209 GCF_000469445.2 Oscillibacter sp. KLE 1745
GGACGTACTGATAGAAGAAAGTGTCGTGCGCTTTTCCATAGAGATGTTTGGTTGCCATGAAGCTCTGGAACGCTGTTTCCGCCACGCAGTTGACGCCTGTAAGGTATCTGGTCCCATCCCTGTCCAGCGTTTTTTCTTTCTGCGCCACATATCGCATAACGCCTTGCATCGCGCCCGCCGTCTGTTTGGATTCCTTGATGAAGCTACACGTTGCCGTGGGAGATCACCTGACCTTTCTCCATGAGCAGGGCGCTTATCGCGTCGTAGGTCCTGCCCAGTGCCTCCACCGTCTCCCGCAGATGCACGGCTTGGATGCGCCCCTCATGGGCCAGCACGGTCAGTTGGTTCAGGTTTCTGCCGCAGGCCCGCAGCTCCGACAGGATGGGCTTCAGTTCCTCTACCACATGGATGGTCTGCCCCAGGGCGGCGTGGAGCAGGTACTCCTGCTGAGACTGGCCGGACTGTCTGATCTTGGTGTTAATCTGCCGCCTCTCCGCCTCCGTTACCCGAAAGGCGATGACCTGATGCCGCTTCCGGTGTTCCATCTGTTTTCACCTCCACATAAAAAATCTGGCATGGGGTTGTCCGCTTTACAGCGGAACCACACCATACCAGATTTTTCTGTGGATAGCCATACGGTTTTGTGAGCGTTATCAGAAAGTTATCAATTCACGGGCAATTCACTTTGGCCGCAACGGGCTTTAACGTCGCGTTCCGAAGATGGGGCTGAGTGTTTACCCTCTCCGGCCAGGAAAAGGGCACACAGGGCTTTACAGGCGGGAACACCCCCGTTGAGGCCTCAGTTGGTCTTTCTTTGTTTCAGCGTATCATTTTTGCGTCCGGCTCTTCTCGCTGGTCCCGTTCCCGTCCTCGGCTGTCTGACCGTGAAGTGGGTGTGGGCTTCTGCCCGCAAAAAAAGCGTTTGGCTGCCGCTTGCGGCAAGCCAAACGCTCTGCTGCCCCACCCAAGGGTGGGCGAAAATACTCCCGCGAAACGTCTCTTCATACTGGGCCGAAAGTCCCCGGCAGGATCCGTCCCCGGCTGAAGGCCGCACAGGGGCCGGCAGGGGCCATTCAGGGCTGAGAAAAGCAGGGGCCGCTGGTTGTGGTTTCGTTGTGACCATCTTTTCTCGAAGAAGCATATGGTCTTCCGGCATCACCCCGTCCGTTGCTGCCAGTTGCTGATGGAATGCAGGGCACATATTTTCCGGCAAACCCAATTTCCTCCTCTTAGTCTCAGCTTTAATAGAGCTTGCCTGAATAAACAAGCACCGGAACGGATATGCTCCCGTTCCGGTGCTGTTTTGCATATCACCAGTGGTGCCCGCCCCTTTAGACCTCTACGATGGCTTCAATCTCCACCGCGCCATCAAAAGAGATCATGCCGTGGGTCTTTTTTACCTCCTGGACGCATCGGCCGCGCAGATCCCGCAGCTGTTCCTCCGGGATCTCCATGGCCGCGGCCAGGACATTCATCATCATGTCCATCTCCACTGCCAGCTTGAACGGCAGACGACAGATGTGGCTCTCGCTATTCTGGACCGTCGCCCGGATTGCCGCCACCAGCATGGGCGGCAGAACGGAGAAGCAGTCTTGGAATGCTACATAGTCACAATAGAACTGCAGGGCCTTCTCCACAAACTCATTTTGTGTTTGACAGTTGGACAGCGGCATCGCTACGGCGATCTTACGTTCTGTCTCTGGTGTGATACGGGTGTGGATGCGCGTTCTTTCTTCTGCCATGATGATACCTCCAAAATTTCGATAATTCAGGGTGGATCCAAATCCGAGCCAGGAAATATGGCGCAACGGTGGGGATTTTCGTGGGGCAGGAGCCAAAACAGGAGCCGCAGCACAAAAACAGGAGCCAGGACGGTTGCTTCAAACGGTCCCAAAAGTGAGGAAATCTCCGCAAAACCGCTTCCCCGACCCGCATTGCGGGGCGGTGTGAACAGCGGTGGAGACACCGCTTTATCCCGCACTTTTTTCGCCCCCTCGGTTCACCCGCTCATTTTGGCTTCCGGGCGATCTTGGTGCCTGCGGCACACAGCCCCCACACCGCGCTTTGTGGTGCGGGAGTGTCTGTACCCTGCCCATACCGCCATCTACGCAACAGCGGTGCACAGGCGGTCACATGCTGGCTTGGGCTGCTATCGTCCGCTGACGCGCCACAGATATCTCCAGCTATCGGCCGTGGGGAGAAGCCCGTGGGTATGTGAAAAGAATTCTCCGCTTTCCGAGGAATTCCGCGAGTTGCACTAATCCGTCTGCTCAATTTAGCAATTATGGCGGAGACGCAGTCCGGCACATTGAGTCGATGGGTATGGTGCTGGAGGCATGTTGTTAATTTGCTGCGTCGATTTTTTGTTCGGCGGAGGCTGAGAATAAAATGCGGTCCCGCATCTCTCCGAATGGGAGATGCGGGACCGTGTCGATGTTATGGTCTTGCGTGTTCTCTGCAAACGCCAGAGAATTGATGCGGAACTTGTCTTCTCATCACCAAACACAATGCTTTAGGAGAGAAATTCGCAATAGTGCCTGGCCGCCCCGTTCAAGTAAGATACATAAGACGCATTCCTTTACTTCACCATATCTCGGAACATAAAGGTCACGATTTGGGCGCGGGTACATGCGCTGCCCGGCTCGAATGTGGTGGCGCTAGTGCCGGAGGTGATGCCCTCCTGCGCCGCCCACTGGACAGCTGCGTTGCAGAACGCATCAGCGGCCACATCCGTGAAGGGGTTAGCCCCTGTCACAGCCGGAGAGTTATTCGCCCGATAGAGGAAGGTCACGGTCTGCCCACGGGTCACGGTGGCGTCCGGGGCAAAGGTGGTGGCGCTGGTTCCGGAGGTAATGCCCTTCTCCACAGCCCACATCACGGCGTCATAGTAGTAGGCGCCGCTGTCCACATCGGTGAACGGATTGCTGCCCGCAGCCTTGGGAGAACCGGCGGCCCGCCAGAGGAATGTTACCATCTGCGCCCGTGTGCAGTTGGCATTGGGAGAGAATGTAGGGGCAGAAGTGCCGCTGGTGATCCCCTTCTCCACGGCCCACTTCACGGCGTCATAGTAGTAGGCGCTGGCGGACACATCGATGAAGGAGATCGTTTCATCCTCCTGTTCAACCCTGGTGAAGGTCGCCTCCACGGTGACCTTGCCGGAGGGCATGGTAAAGGTATACTTGTCGTTGCCCTTATCCGTCAGACGGATGGAGTCACCATTCTTATCAGTGACCACCAGCTTGTCCAGCTCATAGCCGCTCTTGGGATCGACAGTAATCGTCACCGTGTCGCCCTTGTCGGCGCGGGAGGGGGTGACCTTCACGGTGCCGCCGGTGGTCTTATCCACCGTGATGGCATAGGAGCCAGAACTGCTTTCGCCGCCACCGCCGCCAGAATGACCTCCGCTGGATTCTTTTGTCACAGTATAGGTAATGACATTTTCATTTTCAGAAGAAACCAGCTTATAGTTGGAGCCCGCGGTGATAGTTGCAGTGTGCCCATTCAGTTCTACACTGAAGGTGATCTCCCTGGACACCGTAGCGGAGTCGTTTGCCAACAGCTTGATTGTGCCGTTGCTACTGACCGCATTTACTGCATCTTGCAGATCCGTGTAGACAGTAGAACCGATCTTCGCGGCACCAGTGGCGAACTCGCCGTCAGCGGACTTCTTCATCGTTTCGCCCTTCTCAACGGTCTTGATCTGCTCGTTCTCGTCCGTAATATAGGGCATCTTCACAAGAACGTCCGTCTTGTTCTCGCTGATGGTCACTTCATAAGCGCCGGTCTTGTTGACAGCGCCCGGATTTGCTCCTTCCTTCTTATCTGTCCCGATGTTCAAAGCGGGAACAACTTTACCTTCGTTCTGGTTCTGATTGAAAGTGCAGCCCTCGATGGTCAGGGACTTGACGGTAGCATCCGGACCTTTGGCATCAGTGGCACCCGTGCCGTCTTGACTGCCGCGGGCCGCGATCTTGATGACCGCTTTTTTGCCGCAGTCGTCGCTGAAGGTGGTGTCTTTGATATTGACCACGGTATTCTGAACGCCAACCAGGTTCAGATCGACGGTGTAGTCGCCCTTGGTATTGGGACTATTCATAACAGTAGTTGCGTTGTTCTTAAAGGTGTAGCCGGTCACGGTCAGCTCCTCGGCATTGGTCAGATAGAGAGCCTTGCTCTTATAGTTCTGAACCGTGCAGTTCTCCAGCGTCAGGGAAAGCGTCGACAGGTTGTTCTCTACTTTCTGATTCTGTGCAATTATTGCGAAATCCTTCTGTCCATTTCCGGGGCCTCCGTTTAAGGTCAGGTTCCTCACGGTAAGCTGGGTATCACCAGTCTGCCCCTCACTGGTCGTAGCGGTGCAGGTGATCTGGCCTTTCCAATATACTTGCCGTCACCCTCAATCACCAAATTGAAGCCGCAGGGGATCGTGACATCCTCGGTTACACTCTGCAAAAGCGTGATCGTTGTCATCTGCTCTTTATTTACTTCTTTCAGAGCATCGGCGATAGAGGAATACACCTTCCCGTTCATCAGGACCGCCGGGATAGTTTCAGTCGCACCTTCTTCGCTGTTTTTCAGCTCCAGGGTCGCACCGGAGGGGACCTTTATGCTCCCGCTCTTGTATCCCAGGCTCACGGAAACGGGATCGCTTGTCCCACAGGTATTTTCTTTCAGCTCGACATCAAAAGCGCCAGTCGAGGCACGGGACTTTGTACCGAGCTTGACCACGGTATTTGTACCCTCTGCAAACTTACAGCCGGTAATAGTCACGCTCTCAATCGTAGCCGCCCCAGCATCCATAATGTCAGACTCTTGGTCATCCTGACCGCCGCGGGCTGCGATTTTGATTGGGGCTGTAATACCATTATCACCTTCGAAAATGCAATTCTCAATTGTGATCTTCGCCGCTTGAACCGCACACAGGTTCAGGTCAACAGCGAAATCGCCTTGTCCTTTCAAAAATCCGAAATTATTTGCGTTATCAACAAAAGTACAAGTGTCCAGCACCAGTTCCTTTGTATTGGTGAGATACATACCCTTTGCTTCATAGTTCTGGATGGTGCAGTTCTCTACGGTCAGGTACAGATCCATCTGGCCACCCTGCTTTTGATTTCCAGAATAAATACCAAAACCATCCACAATTTCCTCGCCGTTCATCTTCAAATTCTGGATGGTCAGGTGCGTTGCGTCCTTTTCATCCCCATCGACAGCAGCGGCTTTATTTGCTTGGCTACTATTTGCTACGCAGGAGATCGAGCCATTGAATGTATGCTCCTTGCCGTCAATCACCAGATTTGCGCCTACGGGAATGGAAATTTGAGCGGTACCTGTCACATTATCAATCAGTTCAATGGTGACCGGCTTTTCGCCAGCGGTCTCATTATTGGTTGCGGCGCTGATGGCTTCACTGAGAGAGGAATATTGGGTTTCCCCAATCTGAGCAATCTTTGCCGCATCCTCGTTCTCGCTTTTGTCCTCAATAGCAGTAGGTTCCTCCGTGGGGAGTTCCGCATCATCAGACTGTCCTCCGCCGGTTGTGGGTTCCGTCGTTTCCGGATCAGTCGGAGTGGTGGGACCCGCAGGCTCCGTGGACTCTGTGGGCTCCGTGGGTGCGGTATCTTCGCTTGTGATAGGCTCTTGCGCAGTTCCGTCCGTTTCAGTGATCTCCACGGGAGCATTTTCTGAGGGATCACCAGGCTCCGCCGCGAATGCGGCCGGCGCCAGCGTCAGCATCATGCAAAGGCTCAAAAATACTGACAGTAACCGTCTTTTCATGGTTTTCATATCCTTTCTTCGTTTTTGTGTGGAACGGAGTGCTTTTCATCCGGTTCCAAAGTTCGTCATTTTGCCCGTTCATCCAATCTGGATCTATGAACTGCTGGGTGGGCTGCCCATAAAAATCACCCTCCTATTCCCAAAATCAACATTTCGCATTTTATTCTGTCATTCAGTTGGTAAGGCTACCGATCTAATGCAAACAAATATGGTGTTTTACCTAATGTCCTCTGACTAAAAGGCGCACGAAATACAGGCTGCAAAAGACCTGCGCTTTGCGGCCCGACTTTGTGCGTCCCAAATGCCGAAAATCAATTGCTTTCAGAAAAAAACAGTGGTAAAATAAGACTGCAATATGTAGTCTGTGGGCGCAGACAGTACGGCACCTACGGCGAAATGTTGATTTTATGCTTTGCCGAGGCACCCTGATTTTTGCGTTATTGGGGCGAAATGTTGATTTTATGATACCAGCCCCAGTCGGTCCAGCTGCCGCTGATGCTCCGCTCCGGTGGAGATCAGGTAAATGCGGGTGGTTTCGATGGAGCTGTGTCCCAGCACATCGGCCAGTTTTACGATGTCCCGGCTGACCCGGTAAAAGGCTGTGGCAAAAAGATGGCGCAGATTATGGGGGAACACCTTGGACGGGGCTACCCTGGCACGTTTACACAGCCGCTTCATCTCCGCCCAAATTTGGCGGCGGGTGAGTGGCTTTCCGTTTCCGGTGAGAAAAATCTCACCAGAAACGGTTTTTTGCTTTTGCGCGTATTTCAGCAGCTTGCGGCAGAGCTTGTTGGGGAGCAGGATGATCCGCACCTTGCCCTTGGACGCGATCTCCGCCCGGCCCCGTCTAGCGGCCTCCACGGTGCGCACCTCGCTCACCCGGATGCCGGTGGCGCAGATGGTTTCCATGAGCAGGGCCAGACGGTCCCGGCCCAGGTTCCGGGCCGTGTCCAGCAGACGGACGTATTCCGGGCGGGTCAGATCCCGGCCCTCGTCCCGGAACAGCCGCCGTTGAACCTTCAAAAACTTCACCCGGCACTCCTCCCAGCCCAGAAAGCGGAACAGGCCATTGATGGCCGACAGCATGGAATTGATGGTGACAGGGGCGTAGCCCGCTGCCATTAGATAGGCTTTCCAGCCCGCAGTCTGTTCCTTTGTGACCGGCCTGCCCTCCAGCCACCGGGCAAAGGCCTGGATATCCCGCAGGTACTTCTCCACGGTGCCCTCGCACCGTTCCTCCCGGCGGAGCCAGTAGGTATACTTCTGGAGTTGGTCATAAGTCAGTATGTAGGTGTTCATGGGCAATACCTCCACAATTCAAGTATGGGGATATTGTATCTTGCCGGAGGGCGTCTTGTAGGCGGCATCGCTGGCAGAGAAGAGTCGCAGGCCAACTCCATACTGAGCATTATGAAACCTGCGGGACCAAATACCGCTGGCAGGGTCCTTTCCATTGTTTCGTGCTCTGCAAATTCTGAGCGTGGACTGGGGCAATGGGCTTGGGCACTCTCTGGCTGCGGAGTGACAATACAAGGGCCTGAAAACGGAAAAGCCCCCGCTCTTTACCATTCCTGTGCGGAACTTATAAAGGGCGGGGGCTTTTTTGACCACAGTTTTAGCCACAGTGCGGTGTGGAACACATGGATACAGCACCGCTAAAGAGCGACGGAAAACAAATCAAATGGAGCAAAGATAAACAAAAATGAGCTAAAATCATGTAAAGAAGTTTTCTACAGCTCTTTGTTTACAACATCGTAATCCCGGCATGGAGTAAACGCACATTCCAGATCTCTGCCTTTCGGCCCTTGGGCCGCCCAAAGTGGGTCCGGGCTACCGTCCAGAACTGCGACTGGCGTATAGCCGGATGCGGTGCTTGCCCCACCCGAGGGTGGGAGGAGTATCTCGCCTGCTATGGAACTATGTGAGATTCATCAAATCTGTTTGAGATCCTGAAATCTACCAAAGCTGAGATTCGCTATAGCAACTTCCTTGCGTGGCTTCTTGATCCTAAAGGGAATCACGGATTACAGGACAGGTTCCTTCGAGCCTTCACCGCAAACATAGGGCAAGGTGACTCTATTTCACAAGATCTATCTGATTGTATCGTTTTTCGAGAATGGCAGCATATCGACCTGCTTGTCATCTGTGAAAGTAGGAAATACCTTCTTTGTATTGAAAACAAGGTCTTTTCTCACGAACATGGAAATCAGCTTCAGCGTTATCATGAGCCCCTGACGAAGGAGTATCCAGGCTTCAATATTTCATTCGCGTTTTTGACGCCAGATGGGGCTGCCCCTGAAAAAAACTGACTAGCAGGACTGGCAGTCTGTGAGTTATACAGATATTTTAGATGCAATCAGGAGCGCCAGAAACGGCGTGACATTATCTCCAGAAGTAGGGATGTTATTAGATCATTACACGGAGGCCGTCATGAAGCATGTCACAGGTGATAAGGATACTGAACGTCTGTGTAAGGAGATCTACGCTAAGCACAGAGACATTTTAGATCTTATCTTTGCTACGAAAATAGGTAGCGAGGATGTGTACCATGACAAACAGGTTTTGAACGCCTCATGAAAAAACATCGCAACACAAAAAGCGGCAGACCAAAACCTGTCGCTGGTCGAAGTGTGGAACAGTGGGTATCAGTCTGTCGCTACCACAAAGTATCCCAGCTTTTGCAGTTCTTTCACCATACGGCTGGCCCGGTTGCGCTCACTTTTTCTGCGGGTCTCAAAGCATTCTTCGTTGTATGGAGAACCTGTTTTCACATCGTGTAAATCAGCGCCAGAAGCTTGCGAGCCAAAGCAATCGTTGCATGTTTTGCGCCCTTCGACTGTTTTATCTTCCAGTACCAACCAGAGAGGTACAAGGTTCGCTTTCCGGAGATGACCCATCCCACCTCGCAGAGCATACTCTTCAGATACGGATTACCTTTATTAATGTGAGCACTCTTACGTTTTCCGGCACTTTCATTGTTACCGGGACTTAAACCAGCCCAGGAGCATATATGCTGGGAATCCGGAAAGGCGCTCATATCGGTGCCGATCTCCGCAATAATGGCCGCTGCCGCAGTTATATCAATGCCCGGTATGGAACACAGAATACTCAATGCCTCTTCGTGCTTTGTGATCTCTTCCATAATAGCGTCCTCCACAGTATGGAGGTGCTGTTCAAGAGCTTCTAAGTGCCCAAATATTATGCGAAGAAAGCCGCGCTAGTGCTCCGAGAGCGAAGCGTTCAAGGCGATCAGTATTTCGTCGATTCGTTTCCGGGTCTGTGTCTTCAGACACTTGTCTGACGCTTCTCGCGAGATACTTCCGTATTCCATGAAATGACGGATGATGTTTCGTCCGGAAGCGCCAAATGTGTCCGACAGAAACGCTGTGAAGCGGAAACCGGAGCTTTGCAAAAATTTAGCGATGCGATTCTTTTGAGCGGTAATGTCGTGAACGATGCTCTTACGATACCGGGGCAGATGCTGCAGCTCTCGGAACGTTTTATCTGGGATAAAACTCCCCTTTAGTAATCCGGCACGGAGTAATGTGGCGATCCATTGCGCCTCCCGCATATCCGTTTTGCGCCCAAGCACATTCTTCATGTGGCGGGCATTTACGACCAGCATGCTGATCTGACCGTCAAACACGGTTCCAGCATTTCGTAGATGGGCTGCCAATAGATCCTAGTGCTCTCCATAGCGACATAGTGGCACTCTGCTTCCAACACCCAATCCCGCAGTTTCCGCATTTGCGGGATAAGTGTGCTGAAGGAGCGGATCTCGATTTCCGGATAGGTGCCCAGCTCACCTTTGGCAAGACAGGCAACAATAACGTCACGATGAATATCCAGTCCCATGGCGCAGGTCAATATGTCTTGCATCAAATCCCTCCCCGAATTATGCGGGCCGGGAATTGCCGGGGGGATCTGAACTTTGCTACTCGTGCTCTTCACTGACGTGACGCAACATACTGCTGTTCTCTTGGGCAACTCGTCCACCTTGAACAAACGGGATGAAAAACCACCAAGGTGCACCCAGACTACGTCTGCTGTCTTCAGTTTAGCAAATCCTTCGGTTAACGCACAGACTATATTTTCATTCTCAACTGTGAGAGCATTTCATGAGGCGTTTCAATTTGCGGAACTTATTCTACTTTATCTTTAATAAATTGGATCACAAAACGATTGCAACGTTTTCCTGCCTTTTTGCTAGGATGTTTCCGTCATGGTAGCCTTGGGGATAGCGTTTAGTTTCCCCGAAAGACAACACCTTGACCGTTGCCGGTATAGATCCCGTCAATAGCAGCAATTTTGCCGTTTAAGAATACATAATGGATTCCCTTGGAAGGACCTGCGGGATGTTCGTAGGTGCAGTTGTTCTGGAAGTGGTCCCAATCCAGAATGATCAGATCGGCTTTGTTACCCTCCCGAATAATACCGCGGCCTGTAAGGCGATAACGCTCAGCCGGCATGGAAGTCATTTTCCGCACAGCGGCTTCCAGCGTCATTTGGTGATCCTTTTGGACAAACATCTCCAGGATCTCGCCGAACGCACCCATCCAGCGCGGATGATTATGAGCACTGGTGGGCGCACCATCAGACATAATCATTGTGTAGGGATAGAGCAAGAGAGATTTTAGCTCATCCATGTTCTGCAAGAAGTAGAACATCATGACATTGCTGCCAAAACGCTCCATCATTTGAATGGCCGCTTCAACGGGGTCCACATCAAGCATTTTGCTGATCTCCAGTAAGGTCTTCTGGTCAAAAGCCGGATCCGGGCACTGAATGATCTGTACGCCAGAAGCGCCGCCGTTCGCAGCCTTTAATCCGTCGTAGATACCGGAATTCATTTTTTCAATTACGCCTGCACGATAGGCGGGATCGGAGAAATTTTTCAGCATTTGTTCGCCGCCTACGCCCCAAACGTTGATAGGGAATATCTGGAACAGCTGTGTGTAACCGGCAATATAGGGATAGGCGTCCAGGGAGAGATCCAAACCTTCCTTCAGACCGGCGTCGATTAGTTCCAAAAGTGCCTTGCCTTTTCCCCAGTTGCTGCTGCCCGTAACCTTGATGTGGGCAATATTCATGCGCACGCCAGTGGCGCGGGCAACGGTCAGCATTTCATCAATGGCTTCATAGGCGCGGTTTCCTTCATCCCGGCGGTGAGCCACAATAATGGCATCGTGCTTCTTCACCACCTTGGCCAATTCGATCAGTTCATATGTGTCGGCATAGCTGCCAGGGAACATGCTTAGACCAAGAGCCAGTCCCAAAGCGCCCTGACTAAGGGATTCATCCAGCAACTTTTGCATTGTCTGGATGTCAGCGGGGGAAGCCTTTTCAGTTTTTCCGCCCATGACGCAAGCGCGAAGCGTTCCATGGCCCACAAAAAATCCGTAGTTGGCAGAGAGATTTTGCTGTTCCACTGTTTTCAACCAGCCGTCGAAATCATGGAAGGGCCAATCGAAGGGGACACCTGTGTTGGTGAGATCGAAGTATATGCGCCGTAGCAGTTCCATATTTTCCGGGCAGTTTGGAGCAGGGGAAGGTCCGCAGTGGCCTGTGATTTCTGTGGTAATGCCCTGCACAATGCGTTGGTGACTCCAGTCCGGATTAAAGATACCGGCATCGGCGTGGCTGTGCGGATCAATAATACCGGGCATGAGTACATACCCTGCAGCATCAATGGTGTGCGGACAGTATTCGTCAATGGTGCCGATCTTGGAGATTATATCACCAGTAATCGCGACATCAGCCGTATAGGCAGGGACTCCGGTTCCGTCAACAACACGGGCATTTTTGATCAGGTAATCCATAAAAACCTCCCATATAGGTGAAAAGAGCCCGAAAACGGACTCTTTTCACCGAATATCAGTGTAGCAAAGCAGGCAAGAATTCAGAAACAGCGGGGACAAAGGCTACCAGCAACAAAATAGGAACAGAGCCGACGATAATATAAGGGAGCATAGGCTTTACCATTTTTTCAACAGGTACATTACCCAGCCGTGCGCACAAGAACAAGGACATGGCCATAGGGGGAGTGATGGAACCGATGCCCAGGGCCACGAAGACCAGTACGGCAAACTGGATGACGCTCATTCCAACAGAGGTTGCGGTAGGCAGCAGCAGGGGAGTCAAAACCAGAAGGAGAATATTTCCGTCCAGAAAGAAACCTGCCACAAAAAGAACTAGAACCAGAATCAGGATGATGACGATCTTGCTGTCGGAAACGCCGGTCACAAAATTCGTTACCATATCCGGTACACCGTTGGTTACCATGATACGGGTAAAAATCATCGTGAAGGGGAAGATAATTTGTAGGGAACCCATCTGATAAGCGGCGGTTGCAAAGATATCAAAGAGGTCCTTGGTCTTAACGCTGCGATAGATACCGATGCCCACGATTACACCATATAAGCAACCCACAGCACCGGCCTCAGTAGCGGTAAAAATGCCACCGTAAATGCCGCCGAGGATGATAACAGGCATCAAAATTGCAGGAATCAGGGATTTAAACAGATCCCAGTTGGACTGTGTTTTCTTTACATCTGCCACTACAACATCGGCAGTTACCGTATTTTCAGGGAAGAAATATTTGGGAACCATGAAGCGGTTGAGCAAAATGTAAAGGATGATCCACAGGATGCCGGGGAGAACCGTTGCCATAAACAGATCTGCCACGGATGCGTTTGCTACCTTGGCATAAATGATAGCGTTCATATTGGGGGGAATCATATAGCCAAAGGGGCTACTGCAAGCAATCAAGCCGTAAATGAATTCCTTTTTGTAGCCCTTTTGCTCCAACCGGGGGCCCAGCATGGTGCACATGGTAGAAGCGGTGGCCAGACCGGAACCGCACAGTGCGCCAAAGAAACCGGAAACGATGGGAATGGCATTTGCTAAACCACGGCCCTTGCCTTCTTTATCTGTGAGCTTTTGTCCCAGATCTACCAATGCACCGGCAATACCGCTGCGCTCCATTAAGGTACCGGCAATCAAAAACAGGGGAATGGCCAAAAGAGAGAATGATTCCACAGAGAACCAGCCGGTAGAACCCCAACTGCCAGTGGTCAATCCATTGGTAAAAGAGAAGATGATGGCACCCGCCAGAAATGCTAGGGGAATATTCATGCTCATCATGATCAGAGCAAGAATGAGAGCCATACATGCGACGATACTCATTTTCTATTCACCACCCTCAGAGCGTATTTGACGGTGTTGACATAAGTATAAATCGTCATGCCTACCGTTCCGATCAGTTCGAAGCTATATGCAATCCACAGAGGGAATCCGATGGAAGAAGAAATTGTGCCGGCATCGTATGTACGAGTTACCAGCTGCCAGGCACTTATGCAGAAATAGGTCAGAACCAGGGCGGAAGCCAAAGTTGTCAGCATCCGCAGAATATTCTGGCCTCTGGGATTCTTGACAATGGAATAAATGACTTCGATCTTGACGTGGGAATCGTTTCGGGAGACACGGACGCCGCCCAGCCAAATGCAGATACACATGAAGTAAACGGGCAGTTCTTCAATGCCACCCAATTGAATTCGAAATACATACCGGGAGATGACCATTGTACAGACAATGACCGTCAATAAGACCATCAACACGCCTGTAAAATATTTCAGAAACGCATCGATGCCCTTATCCAATTTCTTGAGAAATTGCATAAAGACCCTCTTTCTATAACTTGAAGCAAAAGCGCTCGGTTTTATGTTTGATTCCATTCAAACCGAGCGCTTTTGCGACAGCACACAGTGTTGATACAACAGAAGTGGAAAATATTAGGGATTAAGAATTGGCGGCAGCATCGGCTTCAACGATTTCCATGACCTGATCATAGAAGTCGGCTCCGATGTACTCACGGAATTCCTCGGCGTGAGACTGAGAGTAGTCAACCCAAGCCTGGCGCTCCTCGTCAGTGAGCTCATAGACTTCGCAGCCCAGAGTGGCAAGCTCATCCATGGCCTGCTCGGCGAACTCTTTTTCCAGACCCCACTCATACTCAGCAGACTCCCAGGCGCAGTCCACGACGATCTGACGCAGATCCTCGGGCAGGGTGTTCCAGCACTTATCGCTCACGAGGAAGCCCTGGCTCATGAACTGCCAGTCAATGTTGCTGTAGTGATCGCACACTTCATAGAACTTGCTGTAGATGCCAACGCCGGCGGCGATTTCCATAGCATTGCAGGTCTTGGTCTGGAGTGCGGTATAGACTTCGTTGAAAGAAATGACGGAGGCGTTGCAAATCGGAGCCCAGAAGTACTTCACAACGGGGTCCTCATAGATACGCATGGTAAGATCTTCCATATCCTCGGGAACGGCCACCTTGTGCTTGTTGTTGAACAGGCCGCGGAAGGTGCCGACGCCCTGTCCGATCAGGTGGATGCCGTATTCCTCCAGGGCGGAGGCATAGAGCTTGTAGAGCTCGCCGTCAGGATTGCCCATCAAACGATGCAGCGCATCCAGATCGGTCACCAGGAAGGGAATGGCCTTGAAAGCAAAGCGAGAGTCGAAGTTGGACTGTGCTTGGCCATAGAAAATATCCAATTCATTGTCGCGAACCTGGGTCAGCAGCTCGGACTGGCCGCCCAGAACAGATTCATAGTACGGAGTAATCGTCACCTGGCCATTGGTGCGTTCTGCAACCAGCTCGCAGAACTTTGCGATCTGTGCACCATAGCCGTTGTAGTCAGGAGAAAGCGCGGGATCGGAGCAATCTGTACCCAGCTTGAATTCATAAGTAGCAGCTTCGCCATCACCACTGGGTTCCTCCTTTGTGGAAGATCCACCGCAGGCCGTCAGAGACAGGACCATAATGGATGCCAAGAGCAAGGACAATGCTTTTTTCATTTTGAAATCTCCTTTCTGTTCTCAAACGCAGAATAGTTCGTGAAGTTCACATCCCATAATTCCGATATGCGAATATGGACTTATATGCGAACAATACCTGAATCATATTGTGTATTCATGAAAATGTCAATACAGAATTACGCACCTTACTGAAGAATTTCTGCTTTGTATAAAAAACAGAAAAAATAATGGGCGGAATCGACAAAAATCGTGCCAATACTGGAAAAAGCCAGTATTGGCACGATCAAACGGGATAATAAAGTCGGATATTGGCTTCAAATTTCCTGCATCAGGAGCTTTAGGTTTTCCAGATAAGATTGACCTAGTGGAGAGAGTTCTGCGTTGGAAGGCAGCACGCTGTAGAAGTTTAGTTGGTTTTCCTCGCCCGGAATTGGGATGGATGCAAAATCATAATGCGGACCATGCTTCCACGGGGTTGTGCTGATGAAAAATGCATTGGAATTGGCCACGATGCTTTGGCATGTCATGGAGTCATTCGTGGAAATGATGACAGGCGGCGCAGAAGGGAAAAGGGATGAAATACTGTGGGAGTCTTCGTCGTACAGGCGGCTGTAGTCTTCCTGGTTCTCAATAATGACATAGGGGTAGAGCGAAATGCCGGATAGATCTTGACTTTGAATCAAAGGATGGTCCGCCCGCATGACTACGTGAAGGCGGCTTTTCCCAAGATGGGTAATATCCAGTGATTTTATCCGTGCTACCTGCATCAGGCGCGCGGCATGTCCCTCCATGGCGAAGAGAATGCCCAAATCAGCATTTCCGGAAGCAACGTTTTCGATGACATCGCGGCGGGAACACTTTTGCAGACGCAGAATCATGGGCGTGTCCTGGAAAGAGTGGCTGATGGATTCCAACACAGGCGCATATGCAAAGAAAGAGCGCATGGCTGCTACAGAGAAATGCTGCGGTTGCCGTTTGCTTCGCACCTGATAGAGCTTTTCCAGCTCCACTTTCCTCTGGACCAAATCCTCTGCGTAAGTCAGGAACTCCCGGCCGGCTTTTGTCAGCTGCACGCCCTTGGAGCTTCGCACAAATATCTGAATTGAGAATTCGGACTCCAGCTGCCGGATGGCACTGCTGATATTGCTTTGATGGGTGTAAAGATGCTCGGCTGCCTGGTTGATGGAACCGCATCTGGCTGCTGTAACAAAATAAGTGAGCTGTTGAAATGTCATAGGCGCCTCCTGACGGTATATAAAAAAGGCTTGGGTAGCGTACGGATTTTCTCAATGGCGGTTGAGGGGAAGTACTGATATACTGAAAAAAGAGGTGAGATAAATGGAGATTTTCGCAATCGTTCTCAATGAAAAAGACAATGTAGCGGTTGTCCCCAGAGCGGTGGCAAAGGGAAGTGTGGTAACAGCAGCCGGGTTGGAGCTGGAAGCTGCCGAGGATATTCCCGTGGGACATAAGATCGCGATTGCAGCCATTCCTTCCGGGAGCATGGTCGTAAAATACGGAACTGCCATCGGGCAGGCGGAATGCGATATTCTTCCTGGACAGTGGGTGCATACCCATAATGTGAAGGACATTACGGAGCAGCTGTGCAATGAATACGCTGCAGCATATCGAAAGCGGGCAAAGGAGATGGCAAAAGATGCATGATACTGTTATGGGCTATCGCCGGGCACATGGGCGCTTTGGAATTCGGAACCAGGTGTTGGTGATCTCCCTGGTTCAATGCGCCAATGGTGCAGCAACACAGATTGCAGCCCACTGTGGTGTTCCGGCTATCACGATCAATACTGGCTGCGGGGAATACCACGATCAGGAAAATCGAACCAATCTCGGTTTGATCCGCGCCGGACAGCACCCCAATGTATATGGTGCCGTACTGATCAGCTTGGGCTGCCAGTGGACAAATCCGCAGGCCATTGCGGCGGAGATCGAAAAATCCGGAACCAAGGTTTTTCACCTGTGTATTCAGGATGAGGGTGGAGTCAAGGCCACGGTGGAAAAAGGAACAGCACTGGTGCAGCAACTCCTGAAAGAGGGTCAGCAGATGCAGCGGGAGGCGTTCCCGGTTTCAGATCTGGTGGTTTCAGTTTACTGCGGCGGATCAGATTGGTCAAGTTCTCTGGCGGCCAATGTGACTACGGGAGAGACTGCGGATTTGTTGGGAGATGCCGGAGCGGCCATTGTCAGTGCGGGAATCCGGGGAATGCCCGGCAATGAACGCCATTTGATTGAGCTGGCAGAGAATTATAAGATCGGTGAGCAGATCCTCAATATTGTGGAGGAGTATCGTAGCGATGTGCTGAAAATGACCGGTCAGTCCATTGCGGATGTGAATCCCACGCCCGGCAATAAAGCTCATGGCATTACGACGCTTTGCGAAAAGGCAATCGGAAATCTGGAACTGTCCGGCAACCGAACAAAGGTAGTAGGTGTTCTGGAAGTTGGCGAGGAGGTTCCAGGGCCCGGACAGTGGCTTTTGGACAACCGGCAGGGCAGCAATGACGTCTATGCTGCCACAGCGCTGGCTATGAGTGGTGCGCACATCTGCCTCTTTACCACGGGACGCGGGACGCCGCTGGGAAATGCGGCCAGTGTGACCATCAAGATTACCGGAAACATGGAAACCTACGCCCGACTCGGTCAGGAAATGATTGATTTTGATGCATCCGCTGTGATCTCTCAGAACAGAGATTATCGGGAGATGGGACAAGAGCTTTATCAACTGGTCCTCGATGTAGCCAGCGGAAAACGAACAAAAGCGGAGGAACTGGAGGACTTCAGCTGGGTCACGCCGCCTTTTGGGAAAATCTGACGGAGGAAACGCGGAAATGCCATATACAGATGCACAGATGCTGTCGACTTTGCAGGAGCTGTTGAGGATCCCCAGCGTATCCGGCGTCGGGGCGAGTCCTGTCCAGCCCTATGGCAAAGAAGTGGATGAGGCATTGGAGTATACGTTGAACCTGTGCCGGAGTCTTGGGATGAAGACGGTAAAGATCCCGGGGAAAACAGCATGGGCGGAAATAGGACAAGGCGACGAGATGATAGCCGTTGTTCCGCACTTGGATGTTGTGCCTGCCGGAGAGGGATGGACAACGGATCCCTTCGAAGGAACAGTCCGGAATGGGCGTATTTATGGAAGAGGTTCCTCGGACAATAAGGGGCCTGCCGTCGCCTGCATCTACGCAGTGGCAGATGTGATGGAGGAAATGAAGGGGGCCCTTCCGCGGAGACTTCGTGTGATTTTCGGCCAGAGTGAGGAAACCGGGATCTGGTCTGACATGGACTATTATCGGGAGCATGAGGAGACGCCTGTTGCAGGGTTCACCCCGGATGCGGAATTTCCCGCGTTGAGCGGTGAAAAGGGGATGCTGTGGCTGGAAGTTTCTCTTCCTTTGGAGAAAAGCAGCCTGTGCTCTATTCAGGGCGGAACTGCCTGCAACATTGTGGCTGCACAATGTGAGGCGGTCTATATGGGGCAGGATGCGAAACCCGTGCGGATTTCGGCTGTTGGAAAAGCTGCCCATGCCACTGTGCCGGATCAGGGTGAGAGCGCCATCGATGCTGTGATGGAAACGCTTCGCGGTGCTGTGGAGGATCCACTGGTGCGGTTCTATGAGACCTATCTCAGCGGAACCTGCCACGGTGAAAAGCTTGGGATTGATTTTGCGGACGAAGCGAGCGGAAGGACAACGGTATGCATTGGAATGGTGCGGACCACTGCAGAAGAGATCACGATGACGCTGGACATTCGCTATTCCGTCACAGCAGACGGTGCCGTGATCTTGGCAAATATAACAGGCGCTGTGAAAGCGTGCGGCCTGAAGATGAAGATTCTCAAAAACGCGGCGCCGCTCTACCGTGGAAAGGATCATCCTGTTTTGCAGCAGGTTCTTGCGGCATATCGGGAAGAAACCGGAGATCTTAGTGAGCCGATTGTAATTGGCGGCGGAACGTATGCGCGTGGAATCGCGAATATCGTGGGCTTTGGAGCCGCATTCCCGGGGCGGATCCATACGGAGCACCAAAGCGATGAATATCTGGAACTGGCGGACTTCTATTTGCAGCGCCGGATTTATCGCAAGGCAATGCTGCGCCTGCTCAATATTGACAGAGCAATGACCACACAGCAGGGCTGAGAGAAAGAGGCGATAGATAACCATTATGAAGGACCCGAAAACAAAAGCAATTTACTTAATGCTGGTTTCTGCGTTTGCCTTTTCGGTGATGCAGATTTTCGTAAAGCTTACCTCAGGTGAGGTTCATACATTTGAACAGGTGTTTTTCCGCAATTTGATCAGCTTCTTTGTGGCGGCGGCTATGGCATGGAAAAAGCACACTCCCGTGTTTGCTGAAATCCGAAAAGGAGGATTTGCAGTCTGGGGACGCTCATTTTTTGGATTTCTTGGGATTGTCCTCTTTTTCTATGCCATTGGAAATGCGAAGCAGGCGGATGTCGCCATGCTGAACCGCAGCGCACCGGTTTTTGTGACGTTATTTGCGGCTATTTTTCTGAAAGAAAAGTTGAACTATGTGAAAATCGGTGCAACGCTGCTGTGCTTATCCGGTGCTTACGTAGCGATGCAGCCATCATTTGATTCCAATGCGATGCCTTTGCTTTGTGCGTTGGGGGCAGCTGTCGTGAGCGGACTGGCTTATACGCTGCTGGCTGTCTGCAAAAAGAATGTGTCATCGGAAACCATTGTGCTCCATTTTTCTGCGCTAAGTACGCTGCTAGCAGGCGCAATGATGATTCCCTATTTTCAGGTTCTCTCCCTCAAGAACTTTTTCCTGCTTTTGCTGGTAGGCGTTTTTGCTGCGATCGGTCAATTCCTGTTGACCTTTGCCTATCAGGTGGTGCCGGCTTCTGAGGTGAGTATTTATCAGTATTCCGGCGTGGTGTTTACTGCGGCGCTGAGCTATTGGGTACTGGGGGAGACGCTGAATACGACCTCCATCATTGGTGCGCTTCTGATTCTGGCGGGTACGTTCTGGGTGTTTGAATATCGAAGACGCTTTGACAGCTGACAGGCGGCGCCGGCGTTCATACTGCTGTTATATATATTATAAAGGTATATGTTGCTATATATTATAATAGTATATATGGCACGGACTGCAGCGGGTGCACAGCGGAAGTTCCCTTTGCTCGGAGAAGATTCGGAAGCATTTTATGATTGCAGTCTGTTGTCGGGCAAAATGGGCTGAGAGGCAGCAGAAAAAATTGTGGTGCAGACAATTGGAAATATGTCTGCGCCACTTTTGATCTTTTGGCCTGTTTGTTTCAGAGATTTCGGAAACCGCCAAGGGAAAAGATATCTTCCATGTTTTCGGTTGAGTTTGCAAGTACGTTTTCGATTTTTTGAGCAGAAACGGGAAGCAGACGGGAACAATCCAACACCTTTTCTGGTGTCAGACGGAAAACGGGAAGAATGATGCTGATTGCGGCTACGACCTTTTCGCCATTTCGGATCGGGGAAGCGACACTTTGAATGCCGGATTCCACCTCGCCGTATTCGTAAGAAAGGTAGGTAAGGCGTGTTTCTTCCATCTGCACATGGATCCGATAGAGATTCACGTTGTTTGGCAGGATCTGACCATCCCCGAGGAAGAGGTCGGACAGCTCCTTCAGCTTGTAATCACAAAGCAGGGACTTTCCCGCTGCGCCGAGACACGCCAATTCCTTTTTCTCGGGGACCTTCTGACAGTAAATGCTGTCTTGCGGGTCTGTGCGGTGGAGGAAGAGTGTTTCCCGTCCCTGCAGGACGGAAAGACAGCAGGATTCACCGATTTGTGACGTAAGCCGCTTCATTTCAAGATCAATAAAGCTGTTTGCAGAAACCTTATTGCGATAGGCAGAGGCGACCATGTAAAGATTGATGCCGATGGAATAGCGGTTGGCACGATGATCTACTTTGATGTAGCCCCGTGCCACCAATGTCTGAAGGATCGGGAGAATGCTGCTTTTGGGTGACTCTAAGGCCTGGGCAATTTCCGTCAATGTTAAGCCTTCGAAATTCGCTGTGGAGAGCAACTCAAAGATGTCCAATACGCGAGAAGTAGAACGATGAGCAGTCTGAGCCATAAAATGTTCCTCCCAATTAACAATCTGTCCTTTATGTGTACACTAGCACAGTTAAAAGTGTTTTGCAACTGATGACAGGGCAAATTTTCCAAAACACAAAAAGAAAGCAGTCGAAATATACAAAAACAAACCGGAAATTTGAACTATATTGTCGAAATGCACAAGCAAGAAAAAGTGAGGTTTCAATTTTATAGGACAAAACGACAAAAAAGAAGAGAAAATGTTTGGAAAATATCAATATTAACAATTTTTGAGATATAAATTCGTTAATTTTCGGTGTTGACAATAGATTCTCTTTTCAGTATTCTTTAAATATGAAATTCCTATATAAGAAATTGTATTTATATAGGAACCAAATGCAAGGAGGCGGTTTCGTGAATAAGATGAAGTTTGCTGTTCTTGGTGCAGGTGCTGGCGGACAGACAATGGTTGCTTATCTGTCGAGCCAGGGGTACTATGTGACCTTATACGATCGCGATGCGGAAAAAATTGCTCGTTTGAATGAACTGGGAAAGATCACAGTCACAGGTAAATTTGAGTGCGAGGGCTTTCCTGAGGTCTGCACGACCGTTATTGATGAGGCTGTCAAAGATGTAGATGCCATCATGGTGTGTACGACTACGGACGCGCATAAGGAAATTGCGGATCTGTGCGCACCGTATCTGCACGATGGTTCTATTTTTATGCTCAATCCAGGACACGTGGGTGGCAGCCTGGAAGTCAGCCATATCATCCGGGATATTCATGGCTGCAAAGCGGATATCATCATTGCAGAAACTGGAGATCTTATGTATGCCTGCCGTTCCTATGAGATCGGTCAGACCTTCCAGTCGGGCATCAAATCAGAGGTGGATGTCGCAACATTGCCTGCAGGAGATGTAAATCGGCTGATGGAACAGATCGGTGGCGTCTTTACGAATTTGAAACCGGTTAAAAACATCCTGGAAACTGGGTTTGAAGGCGGCGGAGCAATGCTGCATCCCATTCCCAGCATCATGAATGTGAATCGTACGGATGTCGGTGAAAATTACGATTATTACATGGCCGGCATTACCCCCAGCGTGGCAAAGCTGGTTTCCGCCTGTGATGCAGAGCGGCTGGCGGTTTGCAAAGCCTTGGGCCTGGAGGTGCCTTCCCTGGTAAAGTCCCTGCAGAAGATGTATAAGCTGGATCAGGAGGACCTTTACGATCTGCTGCAGCACAATGCAGCCTATAAGGGACTTCGCAGCCCCACCAGTCTGAATCACCGCTTTATTGTGGAAGATACGGTCAGTGGTATCGTACCGCTTGCATCGATCGGCCATATGCTGGGTGTTGAGACGCCGGTAATGGATGCGTTTATTATGATTGCCAGTATTATCTGCGGACGTGATTTCAAAGCAGAAGGCCGTACAGTAGACAAGCTGGGATTAGAGGGAAAGACTCTGGAAGAAATTTATCAGATGATTTCCTGAGTTCTCATGACTCCGTGAGAAATAACCGCACTTACCGTCTGGCAGAAGCAGCCGCTTCTGAATATGTCGCATATTATGCAAATAATCGAGGAGAGTAAGATAGAAGATGAGTGAAAACAAGCGGATGATCAACAGCGATCTGGAAGATCGTATGACATTGGATTGGCAGGGAACCCGGGCATTTTTCTATGGCATGGGTTATAATGACGCCGATATAGAAAAGCCCCGGGTTGGCATCATGAACACCTGGAATGAAATCAATCCCGGACATATCCACCAGCAGCCTCTGGCACAGGCGGTCCGGGAGGGGATTATTGAAAAGGGTGGTCTGCCGTTCCTCTTTTACGGTGTAAACCTGTGTGATTGCGTGGGTGGCGGAGACTATGTGCTGCCCAGCCGCGATCTTCTGGTCAATGAGATCGAGCTGAATGCAATGGCGCATCACTTGGATGCCATGGTACTGATTGGTACGTGCGACAAAGTGGTGCCTGCCATGCTGATGGCGGCAGGCCGGGTGAATATCCCCACTGTGATTGTTACCGGCGGTTATATGGAAACGCCTTATCTGGACGGGGAGCACGTTGATTTTATCGATATCGGTGCCAGCATCTCCAAGGTTAAAGAAGGAAAGATGACCATGGAGAAGTTTGACGAACTGATCCATGTCTGCGGTCCCTGCAAAGGCGCCTGCGGTATGATGGGCACGGCCAATACCATGAGCATGCTGACGGAAACCATGGGAATGTCTTTGCCTGGGAATTCCACGACCGCTGCGGTCTCCGGAAAGCTCATCAATCTCAGCCGTGAAGCTGGTCGGCGTGTGATGGATCTGTGGGAGAAGAATATCCGGCCCCGCGATATCATCACGGAAAAGGCCATTACCAATGCTATCCGCGTCTGCATGGCGATTGGCGGTTCTTCCAATACCATTATCCACATTCCCGCTGTAGCCACGGAAGCTTGCTTGGATATGGACTGCAGCTCCATTTATGCTGAAGCCAGCTGCGAGGTGCCTCTGCTGATGGGAATCCGTCCCAACGGTCCCTACTGCCTGGCTGACTTTGAGCAGGCAGGCGGCATGGGTGCACTGCTCAATGAGATGAAGGAGAAGCTGGATCTCACCGGAATGACCGTTACGGGCAAGACTTTGAGTGAGAATATTGAAGGAGCGGTGAACCGCAATACGGAAATCATCCACACGCTGGACAAACCGCTGGACAGCGATGGCGGTTTGATTCTCTGCAAGGGCAACCTGGTGCCCCAGGGAGCGTTTATCAAGCAGTCCGCTGTGCCCGCCAAACTGCATAAGTTCCGTGGAACTGCAAAAGTATTCTACGATCAGGATGATGCAATTGCCGCACTGCGTGATGGCCGCATTGAGGCGGGAAATGTGGTATTCATCATCTATCAGGGTGCCAAGGCTGGTCCGCATACCTCCTATGCATTCACGACCGCTTTGAAGGGTAGCCATCTCAAGGACGATGTGGCCACTGTAACGGACGGACGTCTGTCCGGTGCTGCTTCCGGTGCCTGCTTTGGTTATGCTTCGCCTGAGGCGGCTCTTCGTGGTCCTCTTTGTGCAGTCAAGGACGGCGACTGGGTCAACTATGATATTGAAAAGCGGGAGCTGAATATCGAGGTTTCTGACGAAGAACTGCAAAAGCGTATGGCGGAAGCGGAACTGCGTCTCCAGCCCAAGACCGGCTGGCTTTCCATCTATCAGCGATGTGTGGGATCCATTCTCAAGGGCGCTACGTTGGTCGAAGATCATCGCGCTTAAGTTCACGGCAACAGCGGGACGGGCTCCGTCAGTCTTGAAAGAGTTTCTGCTTAAAAAAGGAAGTTGTGCTTTATGGAAGTCATGGAAGCCTTGCGCGGACGGCAGAGTGTAAAGAGCTATTTGCCGATACCGGTGGAGGAGGAAAAACTGCAAAGGGTCCTGGAAGCAGGGCAGCTGGCACCTTCTTCTTATAACTGTCAGTGCCGGAGATGGATTGTAGTGACAGATCCTGCTGTCAAAAAGGCAATCCATGATAAAGCTGGTACGCAGCCTATGATTGAACAGGCACCTGTTGTGATCGTAGTGTGCGCAACCCCTGACAAGGAACACGATAATATGATGCCGTGCGGTGAGGCAAAGCATCCCATTGATGCGGCTCTGGCAGGTGCGTATATGATGCTAGAGGCCTACGATCAGGGGCTTGGTACTTGCTGGCTGGGGGCATTTGATGCTGCGGCAGTGAAGGATGTTCTGGAAATTCCTGAAGATGTGAAAGTTGTTACGATGATCCCGTTGGGCTATTACGACGGCACTCAGCCCCGGAAAGATCGCAGGCCAATCAACGAGATTGTCAGTTACAACCGGTTTGACCGTTCCGACGAAGACATGGACGCAGGGAAGCAAAGCGAATGAAGTTTGCGGTTCCTGGGAGCCAGCGCTGAATCCCGCAGTATTTCCTTGCGCAGGAGCCTGCAGAAGGTGCTGGCTGTGCGGAAAGCAAACTTGTGGATTTAAGGAGGAATTATGTTATGAAGCATGAAAAAATTCAGATTGTCCCCCCGAACAGCTTGAAGACCAAATGGTCCCGCGCCATACGGTATGGTGATCTGATCTTTACCACGGCACATTCTGCCGCCCGTCCGGACGGTTCTATGCCGACTACCCCGGAAGAGCAGATCCGCGGTTGCTTTGAGAGCCTGAAGAATACCCTGGAGGCCGGGGGATCCGGAATGGATATGGTGCTTCATTGTGATTGTTTCCTGGCCCACCGCGAGGATTTTGCCCTGATGAACCAGATTTTCGATGAATATTTCCTGGGACAGGGTGTACCGACTACGCGCAGCGTCACAGAGGTGACTTTTACGGCGCCGAAGTTCCTTTTTGAGATTCAGGCCATTGCCGGTGTGAAAGACTAAAGATTCTTTGTTTCCCAAATAAAAAACTCAGAAGCCGGGGCGGCCTGCCAGCAGAGCTGTCCCGGCTTCTGTGCAATATTTTCCTGGCTCCTCCGCGGTAGACCTCTGGAGATCAGGTTGAAAAGCAGAAAGGGCTGCATACAGATATGAGACATACTCCGCATTACGAAAGCTATGTAAAGATTCTGACTGAGGAATTGATTCCTGCCATGGGGTGCACAGAGCCGATCGCGGTCGCGCTTGCCGCCGCTCAAGCTGTGAGTGTGCTGGGTGCATTTCCGGATGCCTGCCGGGTAGAAGTCAGCGGAAATATCATCAAAAATGTACGGGCGGTCACAGTTCCCAATACCGGTGGCTTAAAGGGGATAGAAACGGCTGTTGCTGCAGGAATCATCAGCGGCAAACCGGAATTGGGGTTGGAAGTACTGTCCCAGATCACGCCTGCGGAAATTGTGGAAATGCAACGTGTCTTGGAGAAAAAGATGATCCAGGTCCTGCCGGCAAAAACAGACCGCGTGTTTTATATTTCCGTAACATTGAGTTCCAGAACACACACGGCCAGCTGTGAAATTATGGATTACCACACCAATATCACGCGGGTTCAGCTCGATGGTAAGGATTTGATTGCGAAACAGACCGAGCAGGTGACCCCTGAAAAACAGACCGACCGCTCCGTTCTCAATGTGGCGGAAATCCTGGATTTTGCCGACTGCTTGGAAATCGACGACATAAAGGACGTCTTGAAGCGGCAAATTGACTATAATTGTACAATTTCTCAGGAAGGACTCAACGGAGACTGGGGGGCAGAAGTTGGCAAGACGCTGCTGGAACTTTACGGCGACACGCTCATGGTCCGGCTGAAGGCTGTTGCGGCAGCGGGATCGGATGCCAGAATGAGCGGATGTGAAAAACCGGTGGTGATCACTTCCGGCAGCGGAAATCAGGGTATGACGGCCTCTTTGCCGGTGATTGAGTATGCGCGGACAATCGGCGCGGATGAGGAGGCGCTGATGCGGGCACTGGCGGTTTCCGATCTGATTACCATTCATCAAAAGACGGGGATTGGACGCTTATCCGCTTTTTGCGGGGCTGTCAGCGCCGGATGCGGGGCTGCCTGCGGGATTGCCTATCTGGATGGAGTCCGCTTCGATGTGATTTCTAGAACGATCAGCAATACACTTGCGATTTGCTCCGGAATGATCTGCGATGGAGCCAAGTCCTCTTGTGCGGCTAAAATTGCTTCAGCAGTAGAGGCGGGCATACTGGGGTACCGCATGAGCCGTAGCCGTGGATTTGTAGATGGAGAGGGGATTGTTGGAAAGGATGTGGAAGAGACGATTGCAAATGTTGGCCGTCTTGCCCGCTGTGGAATGCGTCAGACAGATATGGAGATTTTGAATATTATGACTGGAGCGTGATGAAACGCTCTAAGCCTCCCCAGTCTTGCCCCCAGCCCCTGCCCGAGCCCCCCGGCGGCGAGCCTCTGCTTTGTCAGCGCCCCCCAGTTGCGGACACCCGCGCTGGGGGCCCTGGCCCGACGTTTTGCTGGGGCCATCGGTGGAGGAGGGGATGGGCAGTGCCCGCCTCCAAAAGGATGGGGTGGCCGTATTTTGCCGGCTCCCCGTCCACTGCACCGACCAGGCGCGGGAGACCCTGAAGGGGGTCAACTCCTTTGGCTGGGTGGTGCCCTACCACACCCCCGCCCACCCGCTGGGGGGAGTTGGCCGGCGCCGGGGAAGGCCCAGCAGACCGGCGAAGCATGGTCCTCCGGGATGATGGACCCAAGTGAGGCCATACACCGGAATGATGAGGATCGTTGAAATCTCCGCATCTCAGGACGGAAAAAGTTTCTTTGTTTACTGCATCGCAAATTTTAAGTTGGGGCTTTGTGTTATCCCATTTACATTATCCCATTTCTTCGCGGAAAACGCTTTTATTCCTCGGTCCATTATGGTATACTGCATATGCGAGGTGATGGCATGAGCGATTTTGATAAATCCGAATATTGGTTTGAAAGTGCTGAGTACGATTTGCAGACAGCCCGTGCCATGTTGGAGACTCGACGCCTGCTATATGTGGGTTTTATGTGTCACCAGACGATTGAAAAGGCATTGAAGGCCATCTTTGTTTCCAGAAAACCAGAGGAAGAATTACCGCACATTCATAAGTTGATGCGTCTGGCAAACTTGTCCGAGATTTCCAGCGAAATGAGCGAGGAACAGCTTTCCCTGCTGGATATGCTCAGTCCGCTGAACATTGAGGCCCGGTATCCGTTGCACAAATCCAGATTGCTGGAATCCCTGACCGTCGAGCGTTGTGAAAAAATGATTCAGGAAACGGGGGCGTTGTTCTTATGGATCAGGAAAAAGTGCTGAATATCGCAAAAGAATACGCCGCTGCCGTGCGGAAGGTCGTGGACGCCACCGCTATTTTTCTCTATGGTTCCTATGCCAAGGGAACTGCTACTAAGGACAGCGATATTGATATTGCTGTTGTCGTGGACAAAATCCCCGGCGATTATCTGAATACCATGACAACGCTTTGGCGGCTGACTCGCTCAGTCAACCACGATATCGAACCCGTCCTGCTGACGGCAGCCGATGACGAAAGCGGATTCCTTAATACCGTTCAAAAAACGGGAATCGCCGTCTGACCCAAACCGTGACCCAGACTGGAATCGGAACAGACAGGAGCCGGTGGAAACAACGGAGCGGACAGCAAGTGATTTCGAGCCAAAAGGGGCGGAAAGAACGGGATAGCCCGTTCTTTCCGTCCCTGACGTATCTTCACACGCAGGAGGTCACTGGTTCGAGTCCAGCAGTCTCCACCAAAAAGAGCCTGATTTCCTTTGGAATCAGGTTCTTTTCTTTGCTTTTTGTAACTTTTTCGCATTTTTGTAGTGCCCCGATTTTTTCCCGTTTTTGATTGACCACAGAAATACCACAGACAGGAAAACTCCCGCATCCGCGGAAGTTTCTTTTTTTCGCTTTCATGGCCGGCTCCCTGCTTCCCGGAGTTGCCTCCGCTCCGCCTGGATCTCCGCTTTCATGGTGGCAATCAGTGCCTTCAGCTTTTCCTCGCATTCTTCCTGGGTGTGGCCGTAGACATTCCGGGAGCGCTGCTTGCCGTCCGGCCCTCTGGGGGAATACCGCCCCTCCCAGAGGTGTTCACCGATTTGATGGACGCAGCCGGTGCCGGGCTTGCGCCGCTTCCCAGGGTCTGCCCGGAAGGTAGTCATGGTTGGGTGCTTCGTCTCCTGGGCTTCCTCGGTTGGTGCCTCCTGCTTTCCAATCCCCTGGTCGATTTTGGCCGCTGCCTGCCGCTCCATGGCTTTCGTCACGTGGGTGTAGACATTCAGGGTGGTGCTGGAGGAACGGTGCCCCACCACCGCCGAGAGGGTCTTGACATCCATGCCGTACTCCAGCGCCGTGGTCACGAAGGTGTGCCGGAGATCGTGGAACCGGACCTTGGGGCACTGGGCCCGCTTTAGGATCCTGCTCAGCAGCTTCCGAACTGCCGCCGGATCCCGGGGAACATCCTCCTTTTTGGGGGATGGAAAGATCCAGCGGGAATCCACCTGCTTCCGGTAGTGCCGCAGCTGTTCCGTCACAGCAAGCGATAGAACGATGGTGCGGACGGCGGCGTCCGTCTTGGGCTGGGACACTGTCAGCTTTCCCCGCACCCGGGAAACCTGTCTGCTGATGCGTAGCTCTCCAGTCCTCAGGTCCAGGTCGTCCCACTAGAGGGCCAGTAGTTCGCCCCGCCGCAGTCCTGCGGACAACTCCAGAAGAAGCAATTCATAGCAGCCGTCCTCCTTGGCCTGAATCAAAAGGCGCTGCATCTCCTCCCGGGTCAGCACCTGCATCTCCCGGCGTCCTTCCCCCCGGCAGCTTGCAGCCCTCGGCGGGGTTCACGGGGATCGGCCCCTCCTCCACCGCCTGGGCCAGCGCCGCCCGGCAGGTGATGTGGCAGCCCCGGACAGAGCGGTCGGACAATCCCGGTCCGTAGAGGTCTGTTCTGTTCAGCCGCCCGTCGTGCTTGAGCTGGTGGTAAAATTGCTGGAGGTTTGCCTCCGTCAGCTTGTTCAGAGGGATTTCCCCCAGAGCCGGGATGATGTGCCGGTAGATCCGCAGCTCATACTCCTGCTGGGTGCTGGGCCGGAGGGCAGGCATGGAACAGGCCTGATACCAGTGATCCAGCCACGCCCCGAAGGTCATGCCGGATTCGATCTCCTTGGGCTGCTCCGGAGGACGGCATTGCTCCCGCAGGGCTTTCAGCTTCCGCAGGCACTCCCCTTTCGTTTTGGCCAGGCAGTTCCTGGTTCTGGGATATCCCCGCTGGTCGTAGCCCACCACGCACCGCCCCTCCCAGCGGCCGTCCTTTCTCAGGTGGACGCTGCCGCTGCCGGGCTTTCTCCGCTTTGCCATGGTGCCAGCTCCTTTCCGAAGATGTCTGTCATGAAGGTGTCCATCACCTGGGCCGCCTGCCGCTGCATGTCGCCGGTGACGTGGGCGTAGGTGTCCAGGGTGAAGCTGGCCTTGGTGTGGCCCAGAATACCGGAGAGGGTCCCCTGCTTACTGTCAAAATCCGACCACATGAGGCCGCAGATCTCGCCTTTCCGCAGGCCTGTGGTGAGCTCCGTGTAGAAGAAGTCATACCAGATGGGGTCCTTCCGGATCTCCTCCATAAGCCGCTCCAGCTGGGCATCGTTGAGGATCTTTCTGGGGGCCGTCTCCTTTTTGGGCAACGTGACCCCCTGGGTGGGATTCTGGGGGATGAGCCGTGCCCGCACCGCCGCATCCATGGCCAGGTGAAATACCCCGTGGAGACGGCGGATGCAGGAGGCAGACAGGGCGTGGCCATACTCCGGGTCCTCCCGGATACGGCCATGCTTCTGGACATCCCGGTACAGCTTCCGGACGTCATCTGGAGTGATCTTGCTGATGGGCTTGCTGCCCAGGCGGGGCTTGATGTGGTACTGGATATGATGGCGGTATCCTTTCAGAGTGCTCTCCCGCACGGAGGGCGCCACCAGCTCCTCCAGCCATTGGTCCAGCCACTCCCCCAGGGTCATGCGGCTGTTCTCGGTGAGATCTACGCCCCGGTAGGTGCTCATCTCCCGGTGCAGCTTTTCCGTCAGGGCTTTCTGGCTCCCGGCGGACACGTAGCGGAAGATGGAGTCACCGTTTTCCTTGTGTCCCACCACGATGCGGCCCTCCCAGCGGCCATCCTCCCGCTTGCGCACCATGCCGTCCCCAGTCGGTCTGCCTCCAGTTCCTGCGCCAGGCCCCAGGCCAGCTTGAAACCGGCCATGAAGCTAGCAAGGGAGGTTTCCTCCCGGAGCAGATTCTGTGCATCCACCAGCCGCAGTAGCTTCCGCCGCTCCGGTTTTTGAAGGGTCTCCCGCAGTTCCTGCCGGAGGTCCTTGATCTCTTCCCGCACGTCCGCACACTCTGGTTCCCGGAAGAACCGCTGGTGCAGTGCCTGCATATAGTCGTTCATGTGTATCGCCTCCTATCAGCGACACACAATACCGTAAGACGCAGAGAATATCCAGGGATTTTGACCACAGTTCAGAAAGAATTATCATTTGCGTGGTTCGAGGGGCAGGGGCCTACTATTATTGTTTACTGCGACGCAAATTTTGAGGGATTAAGAGCGAATCGGATTTCCAATTAACAACAAAAAATCGGAGCACCCCAAAGGATACTCCGATCGTACGCGTATCATGAAATGGCCTGTGAAAGCCGGTAATACCTGTGGTTTATAAGCAGCAGACAAATCACTTTTATCTTAGATGGTCCGGTCAAGCACAGTGACCCGCGTGATCACATCGCGCAGGCGGTCAGAACCAACCATATAGTTCAGGACATCGTCGGCTGTTGCAAAGTACTGTGTAGTATCAGGCTGCCCCCACAGGTAGGCAATGATTCTTCTTCTGGAATGGCTGATACCATATTCCTTTCCATTCCAGATAAAGTTGATTTCACCGCCTTTGTCCACACACCATTTAAAATCACTGATTGAAACAAACTGATTCTGTTCGGGTGTATTTGAGGGGATCAAAGGAGTCATGGAAAAAATCTCCTTTCTGTGTATGAATCGCTTCAATAGAATGATCGGCATGGATCTATTGTATCACGATTACCACTGGAACGGGAGCGTCATCTTGTTTACTGCGTTGCAGATTTTGCACTCACTACATCCGACATTTTCTTTGCAATTCAGGAAATATTCTTCCTGATTTACAGCCTCTACGCTCGTATGCTACAATGCAAATAGAACCACTTCTGTCAGCGGAGGATTCTCTATGTCTCATCCCATTGAACAATCTATTCGAGCCGCTGAGCTATCTTTGCAGATGGAAGGGCTTACTGTGTCTGACACCTGTAAAAGACTCTGCTGTAAACTGCTTGCTGGTGAAATTTCACTGGAGCAATACTTGGCTTATGTAACATCCGGTTACCAGAAAACACAAAGCGCCGCGCAATTTTGACCCAATATTTTTAGGAGGTCTCTGCGGTATGTCAAAGGGCATTCCATCAGATGGTATTGTTTTTAAATTGGCCAGACTGGCTGTTGTCTCCGAATTAAAAAAGAAGCGGATCCTCAAGCAGCCCATTGCCAAATTTGATTCCAAGGCTGGAAAAGTATATCTGCTCCATGGCGACGGGACCCGTCAAGAATTTGGAAGGGTCAGCGGAACGCGTTACAGCGAACGGCATTGCTGAAATCAGCTTATCTTTCTGCTCAATACTCAGCAAAAATATAGTACCTTCAGACCGCCGCAGGGATAGCCTGCGGCGGTCATTTTTGCAATTAGGAATCCTTACCACCCTTTCATCGTCATACCGCCCCAGGTCTGGGTTTGTGTCTGCTCTTCCTCATGATCGTTGGGCTGGTGACCCAAAGCGACCCGCAGCTCCTGGAGTTCCTGCATCCGCTTGCGGTCTATGTGCAGCCGCGGCTGCGTAGGCACAGCAGGCACGTTGTCCCGGAAGATGTTGCTCATGTGGTAGAGCAGACGGCTCACCGTCATCAGGAGCTGCGGTCGCTGCCATTGATCTTGGCGTTCCAGGACATACCGAGCATAAGGATGACCATACGCATCCGCTATCCGGAAGCAGTTCCAAGCAGCCTCTTCATCTTTGGGAACGCCGTTGCCAGAGAGGTACAGCTTCCCCAGCAGGTAGCTGGCCCAGGGATGATTGTTGTCAGCCGCATAGCGGAGATACTCCGCCGCTTTGACTGCATCCTTTTGCACGAACTTGCCCGTTAGGTATTCCTTGCCCAGCCGGTAGGCGGCGTCAGTGTTCCCGTTTTGGGCCGCTCGCTCCAACCATTGAATACCATCATCAGCGTCATGCACCTCCGGATCATCAGAGAGATATAGCTTGCCGAGAGCATACTGGGCGGCCGGCAGATCTCGCTTTGCCGCCAGTTCCAGCCAGTGGGCGGCTTGTTCTGCGTCTGGCAGCAGCAGGCCGCCGTCGCGGTACAGCAGTCCCAGGAAGTATTGGGCGTGGACATCACCGTACTCTGCCAGCCGCTCCAGATCCTCCACCGCCTGGGTCTCTCTGGGCCAGAGGCAGATTGTTGTCTTCGATCCTGGCCCGCAGCCGCAGACACTCGTAGGAGGCAGTCAGGTTGTCCACCCACTCGCCCCGCTCTTCCATCTTCTCATCTTCGAAGGTGATCTTGCCCAGGCGGATATTCTCCGCCTCCCGGATGACGGCGTTTCGGATGGCACGGAACTCCTTCTGCTTTGACAGCGGCGGACGCTGCTGTTTCTTCCCCGAGTAGAACGCGTTCACCTGACACTGGAGTTCCCACCACTTTTGATAGCACTGATCCACGACAGGGATGTACTCCAGCTGATCCACGATCTCATCTACCTGCCGCTTCATGGGCCGCGGCAGGTACCCATAGGACTTCTTTCCGCTGATCTCACCCAGTTGCTGGGACAGATTCCAGAGCATCTGCTCCGCCCGGGTGTGCTCGCAGACCGTCTCCCGCATCTTCTGGGACAGTTCCAGCATGACTTTTCGCGTTTCACGAACCAGCTCGTCCCGGGAAACGGACTTCTGCTCATAGACGTGGAGCAGTTCCTGCTGAAAGATGTCGTTGGTGAGTTGTGACCTGATCGATCGAATCCCCTCCCGATCCAAGTGTGCTTGTCCCGGTTTCACCGACCACGCCATCATGTGGACGTGAGGATGGTGTCCTTCATCATGGAACGCCGCGTACCACCGGAAGTCCTGGGGCGGGATATGCATGGCTGCCGCGATGTCGTTGCGGTGCGCACGGAGTAAGGCCCGCCACGCCTGTGCGTTGTTGTAACCGAGGCGCTCCGCGTCTTCTCGATGCAGGGAGAGGATGTGCGTCCAGACGTTTCCGGTGTAGTGCTCCAGTTCGGACATGGCGGCGTCCAGATCCACATGGTCCGCGTCGCCGAATAGACCATGGTCACCCAGCCGCTCTGCACGAGGCCGGGTTGCGATGTATTTCATGTAGCCATCCGTCTGCTGCGCCTGCTTCCAGTGCTCCTCCAGCGCCAAGGTGATCAACGACGAGGCGTTAGCCTTCGTAGGTTTCTGCACGTAGTCCTCGTACTCCAGCAGCTCTTTCACATCCGGGAAGTCTTTCGCCAGCTTTGTGATGAGCTGTTTCTGCTTGCGGGTGGGCGGACGGTCATCCGGGATGATCTCCACCCGTTCCCGCGTCGCGATGTAGCGAAGATACCCACCGGCATTCTGTTTGCCGCACCGGATGTACGGACTCTTGACGATCAGTCTTGCCATTCATCATCACCGTCCCGCCGCTCCTGTGCGCGCTTGACGATCTGCTCCAGACGCAGTCGTCCGTTGAACTTCTTCACGCTGGCCACACTCTCCGCATGTTTTTTCCGCAGGTACGCTTCGTCCAGATTGACACAATCCGCGAGAACGCTTATGCCCATGTCCATTTCCACCGCTTGTTTGAAGAACAGCGACTTGAGCTGCTCTTTGAACTCCTGCAGCTGACCGTCGATAGCGGACTGGATCGCTGGCGAGAGCAGAACCCCGCTATCGTCTGATGCCAGGTAGTCCGCGTAGAAGTTCACCGCCTTTTCCACGAACTCGTTCATGCTGCGGCAGCCGGCGGCACTCTGCCAGCGTTCAATTTTCTCCCGGGTCTCCGGCTGCAGCCGAAGCTGGAGCCGTTCCTTCTCTGTCATGGGATTTTCCCTCCTTTTCCAGTAAGATGTCATGAAAAGCGCCTGTTTTCTAAGGCTATGGGCCTCTCTGATGTCACATTTCCTGGAAGGCCCTATTTGTGATGTCACTTCCGCAAATGCCGGAACTCCTTGGAACTGCCCGTACTGCGGGCAGTTGTACATGACAAAAGTGCCTCCGTGATGTCACCTCTTTATCCAGCTTTTCCTTTCGTCTTCCGCAGAGCCTCGAAACCGGCCCAAATTCGTCCAAAATCCCCGGGAGGGGCTGGGACCCTGCTGAGTCCCAAGCCACTCCACACAGGGCCTCACAGGGGGCTCACAGGGAGTCTTCTGCCTGCTGCTCTGCCAGCATCTTCTGCACCCGCTGCCGCTCTGTCTGGGCCTCAAGCGTACTCCGCTGCCGGGCGTAGTAGTCCCGCAATACCTCCTGGATAGACGGCAGGGTGTATTTGAGATTTCCGTTTCGGCGCCGTCCGCTTTTCAGCCGCACGTCTGTGGGCTCGGTGACGATCAGGCCGCGCTCTTCCAGGGCCAGTACGTACTTTCGCACCGTGTTTTCACTCATGCCCACCGCGCTGCCGATGGTCCGGTAGCTGGGCCAGCACTGGTGTGTCCTGCGATCCTCGCAGCGGCGCAGGTAACTGTATACCGCCAGCTCCCCAGCGCTGAGTCCCAGCTGGAACACTTCGTTGGGCATCGTGAAGTAGTTGTTCTGTGTTCTCATCCGCCACCTCCTGTGTGTGACTCCACCCACCGGATGAACGCGTCTTTTGGCACCACCATACGGTTGCCTACCCGCAGCACCGGGAAGCCGTCCTCATGCAGGAGTTCGTATCCGGATGACGGAGACACGCCCAGCACCTTCGCCACCATCTCCGCGTTGAGGAACAGCGGCAGGTCGTCATAGCTTTTGTACTCCGACAGCTTCATGCTTGTGCACCTCCTTTACTCGTTTTGTGTTCTGCCTGAACGAAGGAGCTGCAGGAACTCATCCACAGAGTGGACCATCCCCGCTTCCTTCATGTTCTGGTAGCGCACCATGTCGCAAATCATGTGGAAGTTTACCTCCGCGTCTTCCAGCAGCTTGTCCATGGCAAGGACCTGCTGGCCCACTGTGAGGGTTGTTTTTTTGCCGGGGTCTTTCAGATACGCCCGCACGGCATCTTCCTCCGGCATCTTCTCTCCCAGCACAGCTCTCATCTCATGGATCACACAGTCCAGCGTTTCTTTCTCACATTGCATCTTCAGAAGCATTTTCAAAAACCTGCGGTTGAATTTGGTTCCATCCATAATCCTGTACCTCTTCCTTCAATTGTCATTCATGGCTGCGGCCTTCAGCCATATCTCCGATGTGTGGAAGCGTCGTTTGGGGCACGATGGTTTTCTCAGATCCATCAGAGACATGAGCGCAGGAGAAAAAATCCCCTCATAAGGGGTAGGGATAAAATCACGGTTTTTTACAACCTATTTTTGCGAGATTTTCAATTTGTTTACAATGTGTGTCTCACGTCAACTCGCTGCGTTCTCACAACGCGGAAACCATTGCCCCTCACTTACTAGGACACTCAGAGGGCATTTGTAAACCAGAAAATGAAAAAAAGTTGAAGGGCCCTGTCAGATGACAGAGCCCTTCAGCTTTTCGTGGAGCTTTTTCAGCCGCTTTGATACCGCCATTTTGGACACGCCGTAGAACTTTCCGATCTCCTCCATGGTCAGACCCCTAGCATAGCGGAAATCAATCAGTTCGCGACTCTGGTAATCCAGAACCTCCATGGCTTTTTGCAGACTTTCAAGGCGGAGGGTCCAGAGTACAGGATCCTCCACGGGACGCCTGACGCATTCCGAGCCGGGCAGCACCGTTTCAAACTCACTTTTACTCAGATGCCTTTCGTCCTGCTTTTCCTGCGCCTGTTCCCGTTTCCGATCC
>NZ_KI271784.1:0-2830 GCF_000469445.2 Oscillibacter sp. KLE 1745
TGATTTCCAGTCGGCTTTTGACCAACAAAATCAACTGTTTTACGGCTTCAGCAAAACCTTGATCCGCATCTCCTTTTTCTCCCGGATCATCTGCACCACATCAGCAAGCTCGGACAGGGGCTTGACATGGGTGATGAGGGGCTTCACCTTCAGCTTGCCCTCCGCCATATAGCGCAGGACCGGTCCAAAGGAGTTGGGGCTTGCCAGGGAACCCACCAGCTCTGCGTCTTTCACGATGACGGTATTCATCGCCACAGCGACAGAGGGGCCGCTGTACCAGCTCACCGCCACGATCCGGCCCGTGGGCTTGAGCGCCCGCACGGCCATATCCAGCGCAGCGTTGCTGCCGGAGGTCTCGATCACGATCTCCGGACCGCCCTCCGTCAGCTCCTGCGCCCGTTGGACCACATCCTCCTTGTGGTAGTTGATGGTCTCCTGAATGCCGCAGGAGCGGGCGATGGCCAGCTTCTCATCCCAGCTGCCGGCCATGATGACCTTGCTGGCACCGGCGATGTTCGCAAGCTGTGCCGCCAGCTGTCCGATGGGGCCGTCGCCGATCACCAGCACCTCCGCCCCGGCGGGAATCTTGGCCTTGCTCACCGCGTACATGGCGGTGGCCGCCGGCTCTGCCAGGGCCGCCTCCTCCATGGACACGTTCTCAGGGATCTTGTACACATGCCGCTGGGGCACCGCCACATACTCGGCAAAGACGCCCTGCCGGTTCCGGTAGGAGCCGACCACCTCCCGGTTGGGGCACAGGTTGTAGTGACCCTTCCGGCACTCGTCGCACTCACCGCACCCCAGGCTCACGTCGGAGGTGATGCGGTCGCCGACCTTGAGGTCCCGAACGTCCCTGCCCACAGCCACGATGGTGCCGCTCCACTCATGCCCCGGAATGATGGGATACTTGGTAAAGCCGTTTTTGATGTGGATCATGTCGCCGGTCAGCAGCTCGATATCCGTGGCGCAGAAGCCTGCGTACGCGATCTGCGCCAGCACCTCATTGTCCTTCGGCTCGGGCGTTGCCACCGCAGAATACTCGATGACCTCCGGCTCCATAAAACGAATTGCTTTCATTAAGCCGATTCCTCCATTTGCTGAAATAGTCTTTTGCAGTCCAATGTCCGGGCTTCTCCCTGCCGGAAGCAGACCGGAACGCAGCGCCCGCCCCGCAGGCATTCACAGAACAAGCCGGGATCTCCCCCGTGTTCCGCAAAGGTCCAGCAGTGACACGGCACCGCATACCGGGCGCCCGTCAGCTCCGCCGCTCTGGCGCCCTCCTCCGCATTCATGTTGCCGAACTTCCCGTTGACGGACATGAACACGATCTCCGGCTGGAATTTCGCCACCCCGCAGAACAGCTCCTCGTGGAAGGCTGTATCTCCGGAGAAATAGAGCCGGTGCCCACCCATCTCCAGCAAAACCCCGATGGCGTCCGGCGCCATGGTGCCGTGGTCAGCGGTGGCCGCCTCCACCAGCACCCGCCGGTCCCCATAGCGCATCCCCCGATCCAATCGGTGGCAGCGGCTCTTCTCCACTCCCATTTCTGCCAGCACATCCAGGCAGCTGGTGGGGCCAAAAAACTGTGTCTTCGGCGACCGCTCTTTCACTACGGGGATGGCGTCGTAGTCCAGATGATCGAAGTGGGTGTGCGTAATCACATAGTAATCAGGCGCAAAATCCTCCGCCGGCAGCAGCATCGGCGAGAGCCGCTTGAAGCCGCGGATCCGTTCACCGCAGTTCGTCAGGTAAGGATCCACAGCCAATGTGCAGCCGTGTCCATCTTTTAAAAGATAGCCCGCCTGCCCCAGCCAGCAGATCATCAGCTCTCCCTGTGACACTTGTGTCCTGCGGATTTCCTCTGCGAGATTCATCCTACTACCTTTCTCAGTTCCTCAATATAAGCAGCCCTCAAGCCAGGAATACCGCTCGTCAAACTGGACCTTGTACTTCTTCGTATCGCCGGCCAGGCCCCACAGCAGATACGCACGGGTGCCGGGCAGTGCCACCGTGGTGTGGTAGCCGGTGGGCAGCGCCACGGCGGTGTTGTTCTCCTCGATCACATTGACCTCGTCCCAGATCTTCTTGTTCTCGTCCGTCAGATCATAGCCGTGCTGCATGACGCCGCCGCGGCCAGGGCCATCCTCGGTGGAGGTCATCTGGAAGGAGAAGATCTCATCCAGCACGCACTCCTTGCCGGGGCGCTCGTAGTCGTGCCGGTGCGCCGGGAATCCGATCCAGCCGCCGGGCACGGACACGGTCTCGCCCACGATCAGCAGCTTGGTGATGTGGTCGTTGTGCTTGCCGGGCTGGCCGAAGATGAAGCGGTACTTCCGCTTGTAGATGTACTCGCCGGGTTCTCCCTCTTCAATATTTTCAGGCGGGCAGAAATAGGGGGCATTGCCCTCCTCACAATAGGCGGTGAAGACTCTCGCCTCCATGCCCTTCTCGCTGTACAGCTTCACTGTGGCTTTGGGCGGCACATACAGGGCGGTGGGCAGATCGTCATAGACATTGCCGCGCTGGCCCTTGGCGCCGTCCACAACGGTCACGCCCTCATACTCCACCCAGCAGGTCATGTCGCCCTGCTGCAGCACGATGGCCTGCTCCTCACCGGTGACCTTGTACTCCAGCGTCTGGCCGGGGTTGAGAAGGATTCGGCCGAATCCCTCATAGGTCATATCCGAGTTGGCCTTGGAGATCACGCTCTCATAGCCGTTCAGGTCCTGAAAGCGGTATACAGTTGTGTAAGACATTTGCGTCCACTCCTTTTTCCTTGATTTGAATGCAATTATTTCAATACTTCCTTGTTGACGGGATAGGTGACCGG
>NZ_KI271785.1:0-21269 GCF_000469445.2 Oscillibacter sp. KLE 1745
CGTTGCTGCCGCGCTCGTAGGCAGAGTACGGGTGGCAGTAGTAGACATGGGTGCGGGCGCCGCTTCTCCGGCAGGAGGATTCCATGCCGGCGCAGTCCGCGAACTCCACACCGTTGTCGATGGTGATAGACCGGAACATCTCCCGAAACGCGGCGGAGCCCAGCTTCCGCTCCATCCGGTTCAGCGCGGCCACCACGCTGGCGCTGGTTCCGTCCTTCATCAGCTCGATGATCTCCCAGCGGGTCAGTCGCTCTGTCAGAACAAGCAGCCGCTTCTTGGACCGCCTGGCGGAGACCACAGTGTCCATCTCCCAATGCCCGAACGTCTTCCGGCTGTTGATCTCTTCGGAGCGATCCTCGATCCCGTCCCCTTTCGGCAGCCGAGCCTCCTGCACCTTCCTGTATGGATGCTTCTTTTTCTTCCCCGTGGGCAGGCTTTTGTTGGTGATGGTGGCGAACACGCCCTTGTCAATGTAGCTGTAAAGCGTCCATTCGCTGATCTCCACAGAGAAGATCCGGCCTTCTTCCTTGATCTTGGCTAGTGCCGCCGCCGGGGAATAGTGCTCCTTCCCGATCTTCTCTTCCAGATAGGAGGCCAGGGCATGGTCATTTCCGATTTTTAAGTCCGGCCCCTTGGCCTGCAGGTTCTCCCGGTATTTCCGCTCCGCGGTCTCCGGGCAGTATTTTTGCACATACTCCCACTCACTGGTCATTTGCCACGTCTGCCCCCGCTTGATCTCCCGGTAGATGGTGGAGGTGTGCACGTGGAGCGCATCGGCGATCTCCTTCGGCTTGCGCCGTTCATCCAGCATCCGCCTGATTTTCAGCCGGTTTTTCCAGGTCAAGTGACTATACTGCCGCTCCATAGCACGTCCGCCTCCTTGTCAGTTTAATTTAATAATCCATAAAAAGCCGGAATTTGTCAATCCCTTCCAAGTCATAAAAAAACGCTCCCATAGGCTTATAGCCTATGGGAGAAATTTTTTCGTTCAGATCATATCGCCGCACAAAAACCAGTCAGCGGAGACGCCCAGCACACTGGACAGCGCCCAAAGCTCATAATCCTGCACCATCCGGTCCCCGAGTTCGATCCGGCTGATGGCGTCCTGCTCCAGGACCACGCCTTCGGTCTGAACCTTCGCCACCAGCGCCGCTTGAGAGAGGCGCATGGACAGCCGCTTCATGCGTACCCGCTCGCCTGAGATATTCCGCCGCCCTTCATAATCGTTTGCCTTCACGCCGTTCCCTCACTTTTATGGGAATCTTCTGTATCTCAGTTGACTTTACCATTATTTGGCGATATAGTCATGGTAATATCCCATAAAACAGCAGAAAAAAGTAAAACGGGAAGGCGGTGTTTTTTTGGAAGCAGTGTATGTCCTTGGCGGATTTGGCCTAAGCAGCATTTTCTATGCAGTCGGTGGCTATCTGAACGAGCTGTGCATTTACTTGGACAACATGGGGCACCCTGGATTCTTTCAAAAAGTCTTAGTGGTCCTTTCGGTCACTTGCTTTATCTTATCTATTCCTGCGCTTATCGTCTTTTACCCACTCCAGAACCTTTTGTTAAAGCGCATGGAAAGATACTGGCGGAGGGATGAACGGGAAAGGTTGAGATAATATGAAATTCTTGATCTGGTTTGTATATTTGGCGATTGCTTCGATTTTGAACTCGCTGTTGCTTTCGCTCGTAGATACTTCCGCCTCCTTACAGGGCGTGATGTTGTTCTCTTTTTTTATTACCGTTGCAGTTTACGGAGCCGCGATATTTTTTGCCAAGACAACTTGTAACTGGTATGCCAAAAAGAAAAACAAATGCACTCCAATGCAGTTCGTCCCATCTACGCGGATTACGCAGGTACCCACCTCGCAAGAGATCGTTGAGGTGTACCGCCAGCCAAAGAACCGCGTTGCGCTTTCCCACCCGACCGGTACTATTCTGGTTCTCATTTCCTGTTTGATCTGCCTTCTGTCCATCGGATTTTCCGCCTGGTCGTGGTGGTCCGCAAAGAGTGAGTATCGCACCATGGCAGAAGAGGCACAGAAGTCTTATGAAAGCAGAATACCTGCTATCAGGTCGGCAGCTTATGACGATGGTTATGCGGCCGGGATTGAAGATGGGAGATCATCTGACGCTTCTATTCAAAGGCGGTTGGCCAACCTTAGAGACTCTGCGGAATTGGAATTCTACAGGAGCAACGCTGTGTTTGTAACCGTCAGCGGTGAAAAATATCACTGCTACGGCTGCCATCATCTCACAGGACACAGGTATTTTATCTATAACATTGAACTTGCCAAAGAAATGGGATACGAGCCCTGCTCCGATTGTTGGGGTGGGTAACTCGAAAATCTGCTCCTGTTGCGATCCATAGGAGGGTATTCTTGTGAAGGCCTTGAAAATCATATTGATAATTTTAGGCGTACTTTTTGCGCTCGCCATAGTGGTAACGCTCCTGCTTGACCTGTTTCCAGATCGGTATGCGATTGTAAATTTTCTTATTTACTGTGGGGCCGCTGCGTTCCTTTTCATGGTGAGCAGGGTCCTGATGTATCTGTGCAGGGTTTATGCTGACAGAGAAGAGCACTATATTCGTTACAGGATATTTTCTGCGCTTTGGATCGTTCTCGTAACCGTTTCCTTTCCTGTTTCCATCCCGCTCCTCTGTATCGAAGATAAATTCGAACATCTATACCTATCTTGGCACGAGCGGGATATAAAGGCGTGTAAAGAAATCGTTCAAGAGCTTTATTGTGCGATAAATCGTGGAGATAGGGAAAAAGCTGATTCTCTGTATAATGAATATTTCCGCTAGTAAGGTTTAAGAGAGCCCCCGGGGATCATCCCCGGGGGCTCTCGTCATTACGCCTCGTCCTCTTCGTGCATCCGGTCGTAGACCTCCCGGCCCACCCGTTTGTCGAAGGGGTTCTTGTTCCATTTCCAGGACTTGTTCTGGAGCTGCCACAGGATGGCCCGTTCCCGGTTGTCCAGGCCCGGCATGTTCTCGAGCGCCTCTGCCGCCATATCCTGCGTGACGCTGTTCCCGTCACCCTTCAGTCGGTCGATCTCTTCCGCCGCGGCTTTCCGGCTGCTGTCGGATACCCCGTATTCCTGAGCCAGAAGGATTTTCTCGCTGGCCTCCGCGGGGATCATCTGCCAATAGCGCAGGGCCTCCTTGACGGTTTCCGCCTGATCCTCCGTGTAATTCTGCCGCTCCACCCAGCTGGCAAACTCCGTTGCCTTCTCTGAGGCCGACAGCCTTTCAGCCTCCGGCGTATCCTCGTCGCTGTTCAGGAATTGGTACTGGTCGTATGCCTCCATGACCTCTTCCCAGGAGAGTCCGGTGTCCATCATCGCCCGGAAGTGGTCCGGCGTGCTGCTGTCCGCGTCGCTCAGTCCGCGGTACAGAGCCAGCTTCTGCTCGTCTGTCAGGTCTGCCTCCGTGATGGCGTCCCGCTTGGCAACGCCTCTCCCGTAAGAATTCAGGGCCTCGTCGTTCTCTGCGGCCCGCCACCCCTGGATCGCCTGGTAGACGGTCTCCGGGTCAGCCCCCATGTCCACGATCTGCTCGTATGCCTTCGTCTGGTTCGCAGAGAGGCCCGTCTGCCCGGAGGCGTAGAAGTCTCGGCTTTCGTCCAGGGCAGACTGCCCGAACAGGATTCCCCGCACAATGCTCCAGAAATCCTGCTCTACCGGGAACTGCAGCCGCCGGTTTTCTCCGCTGCCCCTGTAGTATCCGCCGCGGAGCAGTGCTTCCCCGCCTTGGATGGACTTTTCGATTTGCCGGCCGCCCGGCAGAACATCTCCAGCCAGGCCCGCCAGCTGCCGCGCCACCTCCCAGGAGAACAGGCCGTCCTCCGCAATGGTCCCCGGCAGGTCTGCCAGGTTGCTCAAATCCGGCATGGGCAGCGTCCGGTCGCCCATACCCGCCAATGCCGCCACGTTGCTTGCGAACGGAATCTCATTGAGCCCATTCCAAACAAAGTCATCCCATCCGGCAGCGGCGTCGAATTCGTTCAGCTCCGGGTCCGTGTCGAACAGCCGCTCTCCGGTCAGCCGCTCCCAGACGTTGTCCACCAGGGTCCTCAGCAGGTCCATCTGCGTCAGCCCCAGGCCGCCGGCAAAAAGGTTTCCCGCAAGGCCCAGAACGTCGAACGGCGCCGGCGTCCCGCCGTACAGCTCCTCGTCGATCCGGTTCAGCAGGAAAGCCCCCAGTATGATCTTTACCAGGACAGCCGCCAGAGACCCGGCCGCTGCCCGTTTCCCCTTTGCCCGGGCCATTTCCCGGAAGTCCCGGTTCCCCAGGTCCTGAATGACGTGCTCCCAGTTGTTCAGGGCCTCCAGCTGGAACATGTGCACCATCTGGTTGAGAAAGTCCTTGGACCGGAACGCCAGAGGCACGCTGCCCTTGGCCCGGCTTGCCATGACCTCCCGGCCGAACCGGTCCGCAAGGCGCATGGCCTCCGCCGCGCTCTTCCCGGCCCGGACCTCCTTCAAATACCGGCTCCGCACCGCCAGGGTGGATACGATGCCGTCCACGATTTCCAGCGGCTTGAAGGCTCCGGTGATCGCCCGGTCCTTCCAGCTCGTCACGATGTAGTTGATCCCCTTTTTCTCCGTCAGGAAGTCGCTGCCCGCCGCCCAGCTTTTCAGGTCCTTGCTCCGCAGCTCGATCAGCGCCTGGGCCACGTTCCGCGCCCCGTTTTCCGCAAGGATAATGGGCAGCTGGCCGCCCTGGTTCAGGGCGGAAGACAGGTTGGCGGACACCTGCGCCCTGGCAAAAGCCCGGTGTACTTTGCTGATGGCGTTGAGAGAGGTCCGCCCGAAGCTCTTCTCCATGGCCCGGTCCTCGAACAGCTGCTTGTTTGCCAGGTTGTTTGCGTAGTCGTCCAGAAACACCGCCAGGTCTCCATACAGCGTCAGGTTTTCGATGGCCTGGTACTGATCCTCCACATACTGCTCCATGGCCTGGTGTACGTCCTCATAGGTCGGCGCGGATGTGTAGGACAGCTTCCCCTTGTCCCGCAGGAAGGACGCCTGCTGGTCCGCCTGCGCGTATCGCAGCGCGTCCGCCTGCTCCAGCTGGTTCCGGATTTCCTCCGGGGCATAGGTTCTTCTGAAATACCGCACAAAGGCCCGGGTCCGCATAATGTCGTCCGTGTGATAGAGCACGTCCGACATGGAGTCCACATACTTCTCGAATCCTTCCGCAATGTCCGGATCCAGAAATTCTCCCTGGCTGTTTCGGTTCTTGAAAAAGCCGTTCCACGGCATATTCGGCTTGAAATTTTTCGTTCTCCCCGCAATGGAGGTGGGGAGCTTCCCGATCTCCCGGTTAATCCCCATGCGCTCCAGGGCGTTGTTGAACCGCTCTTGGGTCTCCTGGCTCTGGAGATGGGGCGCGTACCCCCGGATGAAGCCGATGGGCTCGTAGCCGTGGGCCACCAAAAAATCGTTGGCCGCGTCGTAGAGCTGGTTGAACAGCTCCCGGTACTTCTCCACCGCGTTCCCGATGATGGTGGTGTCCGCGCCTTGCAGCCGTTCCTGGGTTTCCAGCCACCGGCTGTACTGAATCGCCAGCCGCCGCTCGTCCGTCCCCAGGTTGAATTCCCTCGCTTCATCCACGGAGGCGTCGATCTCCGCCTGCCGCCGCTTCGCAAGGTCGTCTTTTCCTGCCAGCTTCCGGGCGTTCTTGATGTTCTCCGCCGCGTTTTGAATATCCCGGCTCCGCTCCATGGCGTTCACGGCGTCCTCCGCCGCCCGGCCCTCGATCACCAGCTGCACCAGGGCCCGTTCTTCCTTGTTCAGCCGCCGGTCCTTTCCGTTCCGATCTTTGAAGGTCCGGACCTCGTTGTGCATTCGGTTCACGAAGCGGATGCGCTCCGCCTCGTTGTCCTGGACAGGCCGGAAGAGGTAGTCGTTGATCTCGTCGCCCTTGGCGTTGCCGAAGATCCGCCGCATATTCCGTTCCGGGGTCCGGTTCCGCATGATGACGGCCGCCGGGACCTTCGTCTTGGCGTCGTCCACGCCGTCCATCAGCCGCCGCACCCGCTCGTCCAGGTTCCGGTTGATCTTGGTGCGCTGCTCCCGGATCAGGTCGTTCTGCACGGCCTTCTCCGCCCAGTAGTAGTCCGCCAGCTCCATCACCGTGTCCGCGTCCATGCTGGGCGGGATGTCCGCCTCGCCGTAGATGCCCGCCGCCACGCCGGAGGCGAAGTTCTTCTCCGCATCCGTGGCCTGCAGCCGTCGCTCCGCCCGCTTGATCTCCTTTCGGATGGACTTGGCCGCCCGGTCATTCTCGATCAGCTGTTGGGTGTTCCCATACAGGCCCACGCTGTTGGCAATCCGGATGCCCAGGTCCTTCAGAGCGTCAGAGCCCTCGAATTCCTCCCGGCTCCGGTTCCGCATCCGTTCCTCCGCCGCGGCCTCCAGGGCCGCCGTGTAATCATCGATGCTGTCGAAGCCCTCCGGCGCCAGCGTTTCCCGCCAGTCGACGGGCCGGTTTTTCCACCGCTCGTTTAGCCGGTTGTACTGCTCGTCGCTCATGCCCCGCGGCCGGTGCAGATCGCTCCGCCCGCTCTGATCCGGAGAGAGCGGGGGATTGTCCGACGGCTCCGCCGCGGTGTCCTCGTCCATGCTGTAGCGGATGTCCTCGTCGTCCAGAGTGGGGAGGGAGAGGCCAGGGACCTCCGGCTCCGCGCCGCTCTCCATGGCGGCGTCCAGGTCCGCGATGTAGGCATCGTAGTCCTGGAACATATCCGCGAACTGCTCCCGGGCGTTTTCCTGGTCTGCCTTGTGGAATCCCCAGACAACGGCGTTCAGCTCGTCAAAAGCCGTCGTCTGTTCCTGCGGTGTTAGGTCGAACAGGCTCTTGCTGCCATGGAAACGTTGCTTGATTATCATTCCCATGACTTCTGCGGTTCGATCACTAGACAGGCTAATATATTCCCCAGTATTTTCGAGAAAGTCCAGATACCGGTCATTTCCCGTCTGCTTTGCAGCGTGAATCGCTTCATGGTATCCCACCACATCCGCCAGTTCTGCCGGGATGCTGTCAGAGATATAGATACTCCCGCCGCTGGTCAACGCCCAGGCTTTGGGATTTCTTTCCTTGATGGCGGCATCCTCTACCACAAATGCGTCCGCTCCGTACCGGCCCGCATTTTCAGCCGCAATTCCCGCCGCCCGAGACGGGCGGTCAATTACACGTCCTCGTGCCCAGGAGGCGGGGGCTGCACGCCTTCCTCCTTCATCCGTTTGGCTACCTGCTGCATTTCTCCTTTGAGCCGATCTAGGTCTTCCTGGGATAGTTTCTCCGGCTTCTCGCCTCCGTACATTTTCTCCATGAACTCCTCGAAGGTCATATTCATTTTGCCCATCGTCCAGTCCTCCTTGCTGATCTGTCGTTCTGCCGCCATCATACGCCGCCTCCGGGGTGGTGTCAACAGTGAACCGCCAGCCATGGTCCTCCGTCCGCTCCAGGCCGGTCATCTCTCGGATGGTGTCCGCGTCCACGCCCTGGAAGAGCAGCCGCTCCGCCTCGTCCTGCTGGGCGTCAGTTGGCTCGCTCATGGAGTACATGGTCCTGTCAACCGGCGCATACTGCCCCTGGGTAGGGTCGATCCACGCCACGTCCGTCAGCGGGACTGTCTTACTGTAAACCCGTCCGTTCCCGGAATAGCTCTCCGCCTCCATCCTGGACGGCGAGACGAATCCGCCCGCCTCAATGGGGTAGGAACTGAACACCTCGATCTCTCCGCTCTCCAGGGCCTCCTCCGCCATGGCGCGCGTGAAGTCCGGGTTGTATTCGTCGTACTCTGCCCACTCCGGGTCCTCTATGGACTCCCGGAACGTCTTGATCTCCTCCGCGCTCCGGATCCATGTGTGGTAGTCGTCATCCGCCGGGTTTGTCTCCTGAATGATCTGCATCTGCCGCTCTTTCAGCGCGTCGGTGTCTGTCTCCGCGGAGAAAAAGGCATCCGAGTCCGAGAACACCGTGTTCTCGTCCCCGGTGTTGGGCATGGTCTGCCGCCGCTGCTCCGGCGTCAGCTGGCGCCGGGCCGTCACATCCCGGGCCTCGATCTCGCCCGCGGTGTTCTCGTACATCCTGCGGTACTCTCCGGCGGTGTCCTCCATGCGGTGGCTCAGGTCCAGCAGCTGCCGGAACCACGCGTTCGGATAGAGCTCTTCATAGATGGCGTCCTGCTCGGCCTCCAGCCGGTCATACCGCCGCCCCGCTTCCGTATTTGAATCAGCCAGGAAAAGGCGCTCCAATTCCCGCTCCAGTTCCGTATATCGGATGTACTTGTTTTGATCCTCCCGGCCCAATCCGTTCAGGATTTGGTCGTACTCCTGCTGTAGGCGATTTGAAACCAGGTCGCCCGTCTCATATTCCCGTCTGGCCCAGTATTCCGGGCTGCTCCCGCCGGAAAATCCCTCCGCGCTCTGGATGGCGTGCTGAATCTCGTGTACCAGGGTGTCCTCCGGCGCGTCACGCAGGGAGTTGTTCAGGGTGATGGTGTTTGTCCCCGTGTTGTAGGAACCGTGTGTCCCCTCCGGCAGGTCCGCAAACCGCAGGGCCGCCTGCCGCAGCTGGGGGTAGTTTTGATAAAGCTCGTCATGGCGCAGGAAGTCGGCCAGCCGCAGCGTCTGCTGTTCCTCCGCCCGGCCCGGGCCGTGCCCCTGGTCGAGCAGCTGGCGCAGCTCCGTCTGTTCCTCCTGGGTGATGGTCCCGTCGATGAACTTTCCCTCCAGTTCCCGGAAGCGGGCATACTCCGCCCGGTCGCTCCGGTTCAGGTCTCCCCAGCGGCTGTACTCCATGCCGCTGTCATCGATCTCGAACCGCCATTTGCCGTCCGCCCCGGTATACCACCCGGTCTCCCGGAAGATGGTCTCCATGGCCACGCCCTGGCGCTCCATCTCCTTGGCCCGGTCCAGGGCGTCCAGGTCCGCCCGCCTGGCGTTCTCCCCGCCGAAGCTGTAGCGGCCTTCCGCCGGGGGGCCGGTGGTCCGGTCTGTTGCCGCGGCGTTCTGGCTGCCACGGCCCACGCCCCGCTCTGTCATGGTCTGCTCCACGGTCTCGTTGAACCGCTCCGCGTGGACGGAGAAGGCGTTGATCCCGGCGTAGGCGTCCGCGAAAATTTCCTCCAGAATGGCCCATGCCTCCGCCTGTGTGCCGTCCTCGCCGGCGTTTTCCGTAACGGAGATCACGCCCCGCAGCTTCCGGATATATTGCTCCACCACACGGCCCAGATCTTCCGGCCCATACTGTTCCCGGACGCGGTCCTCCAGCTCCCGGATCAGGCCCGGCGTCTGTGCCGCCCGGTCATGGAAAATCTCATGGTCCGCGATCTGGTCCGGCGTCACCCGGATGTTGTCCGCCTGCACGATGATCCGGTCCCCGGTGAATACACCCCGGACCAGCCGGGCGCCGTCCGGCGTCCCGATCTGGATGCCGCCGGTCACGAACACGGTATCCAGCCCCGTCTCTTCCCGCACCCGGTCCGCTGTGGCCCGCAGGCCGTCATCCCAGGCGCTCTCCGGAATGACCTGAAGCGTTTTGGCGTCCGTGCCCCGCGGCAGTCCCAGGTCCTGGCTGCTTACCGGTTCTCCCCGTAGATCATGGACAGAATTTTGTCTTTCACGCGCTGCTCGGTAGGTGTCAGCGGGGCCTCTGCCTCTTTCTGCGCCTGTTTCCACGCCTCCAGTTTGCTCTCCGGCACCCGTACCAGAAAGCCGTCCGAGGTCTCCATCAGATACGCCGTCTCCCGGCTCTGCTCCCTGCTGTCCATTCTGCTCCATCCTTTCCGCCGTCACCGGCGCTTCGTCGATCCCGTCCAGATACCCGCTTCCGCCCTCTGCAGTCTCTACGTATCCGGCAATACTTGCTTTTGCATTGATGTAGTCCTGGTTGGGTGGGATATATCCATCCATGGACTGATAGCCGTTTGTCAGCATATCGTCCAGCACGAACTCCACCCGCTTTGCAGCGGCGATGTTCTCCTGGCCGTGGTTGTGAATGATGGCGTCCAGGGCTTTCTCGATTTGATCGTAAGAGAGGCCGTAGTCGTCCAGCAGCACGGTGATCCGCTCCGGCGCTGCCCGCTTGGTCCTCCGGTATTCATACCCGGTCTGGTAATCGCCCAGGCGAAGGGTCTGCCCGCCCTTTTCTGTGACAGAGAGCTCATTCAGCAGCTCCGCCGCCGCCTCGCTGTAATACCGGTGCACCTCCGGATGGTCGAACTGGAAGGCGTTGATCCTCCGGTCTCCCATATCCTCGCTGCTGCGCTGGTCAATATGCTGGGCAGGGTCAACCTGATAGACCCTTCCGCCGTCATCCACGTCCATGTCACCCCGTTCTGCCAGGGCTGCGAACTGCTCGTCGGAAAGCGTGGCCTGGTCCACTCGCCCCCCGCTCTCCAGGGTCTGGATCACAGGGTCCGCCGCCGGCGTGGCCTGCGTTTGCCGCCCTGCCGGCTGCGCCTGATCCTGCTGCACCTGCGCCGCCCCTTCCGGGGCGGCGGTTTGTGTGCCCGCAGGCACCGCCTGCGTGGCCTGCGGGCTCTGCGCCTGCTGGGACGCCGGTGGCGCTTCTTCTGCATCTTGGCCCCTCCCGCGGTTCTTCAGGTACTCCCGCCGGGATCTCCGGTTCCACGGGTCCATCATCCAGGCTGCCCGGTCCACGGCCTCCGTCACACCCCGCCTGCGTTCCGCCGCCTGCACGGCCTCTCTAGCCTCCGGGGAGAACATTCCCTTTTCTCGCATCACGTCATAGGCGCTGTCGGCCGGTCTCGCTTGGTAGTCCCGAATACCCTGCCGGATATTCCGCCCGGCCAGGTCCACGCCGCTGGTGGCGCCGCCCATGGCCATGCCGGACAGAGCGCCGCCCACGCCGGCCCATACCACCTGCGCCACGCTGTCCAGGTACGCCTGCTTCCGGGCCTCGTCCTCGTCCATGCCCATCAGCTGGTACTGCGTCACCAGCTGCTCGAAGTCGGAGGATTCCCCCATGATGGCGGTGTCCGACAGGATGTTGGCGATCTCCGTCAGCATTTCCTCACTGGCCTCCGTGCCCGCCTGCTGGGCAGTTGCCCGCAGCAGGTCCTTCACGCTGTTGATGGTCTTGGCCTCCAGCAGCTTCTCAATGCTGAACCGCTCGAACACCGCCTCCGCCGCGCCGGCGGCCAGACCGCCCCAGAACGCCTGGGAATTGCTGCCGCCCCGCTCCAGCACGTTCACGGCCTGCTGGCTGGCCGCGCTGGCGCCCATCAGGTACGTTGCCCACGGTCCCAGCAGCGCCACTTGGGAGGCGCTGTCTCCGATGGACATGCCGGTGTTGTAGAGGAAGGACGCCACGTTCTGGCCGAACAGCTCCCAGTCTGTGTTATCCGCGATCTTCTTGGACACCGTGTCCCGTACCCCGGTTACAAAATTGCTGATGATGGCCGCGTTCGGGTCTGCCGGGGTATAGGTCCGCAGGTCGTCCTCGCTTCCGCCTCCAGTGGCGATCAGGCGGGGGATGTCGACAGCCTGCAGGGCCGATGCGCCCACGGAGGCGAGGGAGGCCAGGACCGGATGCTCGTCCGCCCACGCTTCCGTCTGCTGCCGCTGGCGCTCCGCCTCCGCCGCCCGCTCCTGCCGCTTCTGGTACTCCGTCATGCGCTCGTAGTCATAGCCCGCCGCGCTGATGCGGTCCGTCTCTTCCAGCAGCTGCGCCTCCAGCGCCTTCCGGACGGTGGTCAGATTCCGGCTGTCCTCCCGGGACAATCCGTACTGCCCGGCGATCTCCCGCACAGCCTGGTTGACGGCATCCTCCGTCACGGGGCCCGGTGCCGCCACCCGGGTCTGCTCCAGGGTCTGGATGCGGTTCAGTGCGCCCCTGATCTCGTCCGCCCGGGCAAAGCTGGCCTGCATGGAGGCATCTTCCGCCAGCCGCGCCCGCTGCTGTTCGTTTTCCTCCTGATAATAGCGGTTTCGGAGTTCCGCAAGCTGCCTGTCGTAATCCTGCCGGGCGCGGTAGGCTTCCTCCGCCGTGCGGTATCTCTGCCCGGCATACGACTCTGTGGGCATCCCCGCAGCCCCTGCGGTGATCTCCGCACCCCGGAAATTCAGGAATTCCTGCTGGGCCTCGTCCCGCAGCGTCCGCAGCTCCTCCGCCCGGCGCTCCGCCTCCCGTGCCGGGGATGTGATCTTTCCCGGCTTTCCGGCAGTTGTTGGCCTCCCAGCCTTTTTTCTTCCGGCGGTTTCGCCCGCCGCTTGACTGGTCACCGTCGGCAGGGAGGGGGACTGCTGTCTCCCCGCTTCTTTGAGCCTGTTCAGCCGCTCCCGGACGGTCATTCCGGCCGTAGTTCTCCCGGATGTCGCAGCCGGAGCGGGGGAGGACTGCTGTCCTCCCTGGCCGCTCTGCTTCCTTCCTGCTTCTCTAAGGCGTTCCAGCCGTTCCTGTACAGATAATTTCGCCATGTTCTGCCTCCTTAATAGCCGATTGCATCCAGCAGGAACTCCGCTTCCGCCTCTGTGATCTTGCCGTCATCCAGCGCATCAGAGATTCTTTCGGCCCACGTCCCCAACTGCGACGGAGAATTAACCCGGCTCATGGCGTTCGCGATATTCAGCGCCGCAGCCCCCAGCTGAGAGGCGTCTGTGATCGTTCCGCTTCCGCCGCTGTTTGGCTCGTATCCATAGATCGCCTTCAGCATCTCGTCTGTATACCCGTTCTCCCGCAAGACAGCCAGAACGTCGTCCGAAAAGACGCCGGCGTTTGCTGCCTGTTTGGCCGTGGTCAGCGTCATCTTGGACTTCCCGCCTCCGGAACTGCTGGACCGACCGCCTCCGCCGGCTGCCTGCTGGGCAGCCTGCCGCCGGTAGGCTTCCTCCAGGGCCTGGACATACTCGCTCCCGTATCCGGAGGCGCCCACCAGATCCGCGCTGGGGCTTCCGCCGGCGGCCAGAATGGCATCCACCTGGGCCCGGGCCAGGTCCGTTTCCTCCGCCTGCTTTTGCTCGTACAGCCCCACCTTGTCCATCCAGCGGTTGTAATCTACGCTGTCCTGCCCCTGGAGGGAAGCCAGCTGATTCTGCAGAATATCGAAGTCGGAGAGATACTGGTTGAAGGCAAAGTTCCGGTCTGTGTTGAACTGCCCCAGCTGATCCAGGTACTTGGCATAGTCCAGCTGCTCCTGCGTGTTGACCGCGTTCAGGTCCTGCAGGCTCATGTTGTACTCGTTCAGGTAGCGGTCGTATGCCTGCTGGTACAGCGTAGGGATGATGTCGTTCAGCTGGGTCGCGTAGTAGTCCCCGGCCTGGGTGGCCGCCGTGAGAGCCGCCGTGGAGGGCCGTCCTCCGCTGGCCGCTGCCGCCTGGCCCAGTGCGTTTGCGGTGGCCCGGTCTCCCTCCCGCAAATAGGACTTCTTGTAGCTGCTCCACTGGGGGTCATCCTCCTTGCTCCAGGAGAAGTCCGGCCGGTTGATGATGGCGTCCAGCAGCGCCTGCTGCTGTTCCGCGTACTGGTTCTCATAGCTGGGGCGCTCCTGGTCAAAGGTGAAGCTCCCGAAGCCGTTGATCTTGTCCAGCACGCTGTCGATCTGGTTCGGGATCTTCCCGTCCGAGATGTAGTCCGCACCGTATTTTCCGCCGGTGTACCCGCCGTAGCTGGACCGGAGCTGGTTGGCCGCCTCGTTGGCCAGCAGCTTTGCCTCCGGCGTGGTCGCCTTGTGGATGTCCTGTTTCAGCCCCAGGATGGAGTATCCGAACTCCGGGTATTTTCTGGCCGTGTCCAGGTCCGCCTGAGAGAACTCCCCCAGCAGGCCGGCGTTGCTGGCCGCTGTCAGAAATCCGTCATAGGAGAAATTCGGCATGATCTTTCCTCCTCACTGTCTTCCCGGTAGAGATTTCAGGCTGCTCCCGTCGTAATACTCCCGTGCCAGAGAATATACCCGGCAGCCGCCGTGCCCTTCCAGTTTGATCCGGTAATGGTCCCCGCGCCGCGGCACGATGGGGAGGGTGTAGCTTCGTTTCACACCGCCCTCCAGCGTCCCGTTTACCGCGATCCATTCGCCCGTCGAATCGAACATGATGAAGAGCTGCACTTCCGCGCCCTCGTCCACCTCCAGCCGCAGCAGGAGCTTGGAGACGCCCTTCTTGTTTGGACTGTCCTCGCACCAGTCGGCAAACTCCGCCATCCAGTCAAAGGCATCCTCCATTGTTGCCTCTTCCGGCGGATTCTGGATGTTCCCGGTGATCCAAATGTTCCCGCCCTCGTCCAGCAGATAGAGATTTCCGGCGCAGCGGGCAAAGTGTGTGGACTGGGTGGCGTCCTCGATGTGCCACGCCCCCCGCTGGGTGTCGTAGACATACAGGAGATAGGCGCCGTCCTTCCCGGCCATGGAGACGTAGTATTTGAGCCCATCGGACCCGCCCACGGCGTCCTCGAACCGCTCCACTCCAAACGCCGCCCCCACCGGCTGGGGGATGCCCCCGGAGTAGGCCATGATCCCCGCCCGGGAGTGGTAGAACAGAATCTCTCCGGCAATCGCCAGGCTCCGGTCGCTGCCGGCCGCCACGCCCAGGGTAGCGCTGCCCATCACTTCAAAATTGGTTGGGATGGAGCCGTACACCTTGTAGATGTGGTCCTCCTTGAAGAAGATGGGATACCCCAGAAAGGAGATACATGCCGTGAAGCTGCCGGCGCTGCCGGTGTCTACGGAATAGCTGTCCGTCGCCAGTCCCTCGTACACATTCCAGTTGAAGATGTCCCCCAGCTTGGAGGCGTAAATGGTGGTCTTGTCGCAGCCCCACAGGCGGTTCTCGTTCTCGCAGACGAACAGCAGGTCCGGCACTGTCCGGGAGACCGAAAGCTCCCCGGTTTCGGTGTAGGGCGTCACACCGTCCTCGCCATCCAGGGTGAAGATGTATTCGTAGAAGTACAGCTTGTCCCCGTCGATCTCCCGGATCACCGGGGTTTTGTTGTTCTCTGTGTGCTTCGTGCATCCCGCGATGGTCACGGCGTCCCCAGCCTTGAAGTAGTCCTCCCAGTTGACGCCCTCCGCCTGGATGCAGTTGGCCTCCGCGTCCTCTTCATACAGTTTCCCGTTGGTGAAGGTGAGGGAGGCACCGGTCCAGGTGGCCTCCAGATTGCCGAACTCGTCCGCCGCCGTGTTGTAGTATGCCTTGTCCGGGAAGATCACGATGTAGGCTCCCAGGGCGGTGAAGGTCTTCCGGCCGGCTGTCACGGTCCCCTTGGCCACGCCATCATAGTAGAACGTGGTCCCGTCCACCCAGCACAGCTTGTCCCAGCAGAACAGACCGCCGGGGTCCTGCAGCGTCTTGTACAGCATCCGCCGCGACCTGGTCGCCAGCAGGGGAGAGTAGTCGCTGCACAGGTTTCGCATATCCCACAGCTCCCCGTCCTTGGCGCCCAGGTTGTGGTTCAGGCCGGCGAACTCGTCCTGTTTGGCGGTCTTGATCCCGTCGGCATAGGATACCTGCGGCAGTCTCACTTTCTGTCACCTCCTCGGAAGTCGATGAATCGGGATAGGACCTCCAGTGATTTTACGGAGATCGTGTCCGGCGCCGGCGCCCGCAGCTTCGTAAAACGGATCTCTGCCGGCGTCTCGGCAAGCTGTCGGTGCTGCTCCTCGTATTCTCCCCGCTCTCCGGGGGCGCGGAAGGTGAATCGCCCCTGGGCCACGCGGATGTTTCCGTCCTCGTCCTTGGCTGCGAACTTCTCCACCAGCTTCCGCTCCTCCGCCGCGAAGGTCTCCGCTTCCGCCGCCGTGGCCTGTTTGACCTTCATCAGGGCCAGAGCCAGGGAGTAGGGGACGGCCTGCCGCCCGACCTCCTCCGCCGCCAGGTTGGCCATGACGGCCTCCATCAGCGTTATTTTCATGTCTTACTCCTTCCCGGCCGACAGGGCCGCCACTTGTTCTTTCAGTTCTGCTATCTCCTCCGCCATCTGCTGGATTTTGGCAATCGCCATAATCTGAATCTCTCCATAGCGCAGGGTATAGAGGCCGTCCGGCCGTTCCTCGCCGGGCGGCTCTGTGCACAGGGCCGCGAAGTCGCTCTCCGGGATACCCTCGTCCGCCAGGGCCTCCTGCACCTCCTGGGCAATCAGGCCCAGGTGGCGGCGCTTGTGCCCCTCATAGACGAAAGTGCAGGGCTTCAGCCGGTCAAAGACGCCCAGGTATTTCTCCACATCGTACTGCTTCTCCGTCTTCAATCGCGCGTCGGATGTTGCGGCCGGCTCCCCGTTGATGAATACCGTGTCCCCGGTGATGGACACCTGCGTACTGGTGCACACCACCGTGGAGACGCCGTCATATCCCATCCGGGCGCCGTTGGTGGTGCAGATCACCACCGCCGCCTCGTTGCTGCTGGCAATGGCGATGCCCGCCGTGGAACTCCCCGAAGCCGTCATGCCGGACATGTATCCGATATAACCGCCCAGGGAGAACCCGCTGGCCGTCCGGTACACGTCCATCTGTCCGCCCAGGTGGATGATGTCCGCGAAGATGGTCCCCGTGGTGATGTTGTCGCCGTTGATGGTGGTGGCGCCGGAGGTCTCCAGATCCGCGAAGAGGACCATTCCGGTGAACGTCACCCGGGCGGAGTCGATCACGGCCCCGTTTGCGGACAGGTAGATGGTGGAGCTGCTCTCCCCATTGCTCACAGAAAGGGAGAAGCTGCCCACCGTCTGCTGCAGGCTGCTGATCTGCCCCGCCTGGTTGGCAACCGTGCTGGAAAGGCCGTCGGCCGTCACCTGCAGGGCCGCGATGTCTCCCTCGGCGTCTGTGATCTGCGCGGCCAGTCCCGTGGCTGTGGCCTGCAGGGTGGTGATGTTCCCCTCCGCGTCCTCCATCCGGGCAGACAGCCCCGCCGCCGTGATGGCAAGCTGGGTAATCCGTTCGTCGCTGTCCTCCAGATGGATGTAGATGGGCTCGGTGATGGCGTTCTCCCAGTCGTCCACCGCCGCCTCGTTCATGTTGGAGAGATCCAGGTTGTGCAGGGTGTACCGCAGCTGCTCCACCAGCATATACATGTAGTTTTGGATTGTGGTGACCTGCTCTTTCAGGTTCTCATCCCCGGTGAACGTGGGGAAGTTGCTGTCGATGTACAGCCAGTTGGATGGCACGTCGTCTCGCCTCCTGTAAGAAACGGGGCCGGCCGCACCGGCCGGCCCCTCGTCCGTTTATGTTGGATGGAATTTTTTGTGATACCGGTACAGCATGACGGCGAACTGTTTGCGGGTCATGCCCTGATCCAGCATCAGGTCCCCGGCGCTGTTGCCCAGCATAATGCCCTCACTGGTGATCCACTCCACCGCTTTTTCAGCCTCCGTCGGCTCTGCCGGCTCCGGTGCGTCCTCTTCCTCCCAGGCAATACCCAGGTAGTCCAGGATGCCGCGGGCCTCTGCCTCCGCCAATCTTTGCCGGTAGCTGCTGTTCCGCAGGTTTTTCACGTCGCCCTCGTTGGTGTGGAAGCCGTGCTCGATCAGCACCGCCGGCGCCACCGTCCCTTTCAGCACGTAGAGGGACGGGGCTTCCACGATGGGGGTGGACCGCACCGCGATCCCCGCTGCCCTCACCGCCTCCAGGATGCTCTGCGCCGCGGTATATCCGCCGCTGGTCTTGCTGAACACATAGGCGCTCCACCCGGAGGCGGAGGACCAGCCGCTGCCCGCCGCCGCATTGGAGTGCAGGCTCACAAACAGGTCCAGCCCCCGGATGTTGTTGGCGATCTTGCACCGCTGGGCCAGGCTCACCGCCTCGCCGCCGGTGCGGGTCATCGTCACGGCCACACCGTACCGCTCCAGGATGGCCTTGATCCGGTTCCCCATGTCCAGGGCGAACTCGTGCTCATAGTAGGTGCCGTCCGGGCTCTTGTTGGCCAGGTTGCTTGCGTCGTGGCCCGGGTCCAGGCAAACCGTCTTTTTCTCGCTCACAGGTGCTTCCTCCGTTTCTCCGTCGTCCAGGTACAGCAGGATCAGGTTCTGGCTGGGGTCCTTGCCCTGGATCAGGACGTTCTCGCTCTTCACATACAGATTGACCTTGCCTCCGCCGTCCATCATCACGGCGAATTGACAGCCCTGGCCCGCCATGTAGTCCCGCAGTTCCTCCGGCGTCATGGCTCCGCTGGAGCCGTCGGACGCCCCATAGGTGATCCAGGTATCCTTCGTCAGGCCCACGGCCACCCGGCCCCGCCGGCCGCCTACGTCGGCGTTGTAGGTCAGCTTCTGCTGGGGCCGTCCCGCCCGGACCAGCAGGCAGTTTGCCACATAGTTCCGGCAGTCGCTCTCCCCGCCGGGGGGGACCAGGACGGGGAGCATGTCGGCTCCCACGTCCCAGCCCAGGGCCCAGTAGCTGTACTGCTGATCCGCAAACAGGACGGTCCCGCCCGCCTTCACCGGGCACACCGGCGCCCATTCGGCAGGATTGTAAAACGCTCCTGTCATGGCAAGGTCCGGCTTCTCCCGCTCCACGATCTCCGAAAGGGACAGCTTCTCCGTGTTCTGGTAGACCACCGCCCGCAGGATCATCTTCAGCGGCGTCCTCTCAATATGGACCATATCAGCCCTCCACAATCTCCCAGTCGTCCGCCAGCATATCTGCCTGGGAGGCCAGCCAGCCCATCTGCACGCCGGAGGTGCCCACGAAGGCCAGCGCCTGGTTCCCAATGGCGTCGTGCTCCGCATTCACCACCGCGCCGGTGGGGCTTTTGTAACTGATGGCCTTTGCCAGCTCCACATACTGGCCTTTTCCGTTCCAGCCCTTCCGGGCAATGCGTTTGCCCTTCTTGGCCGCCTCAATGGCCATGCCGAAGGTCATGGCGTAGGCCGGCCTGCCTGCCTCCGTTTTCGCCTTCTTCACGCCATGTACCGCGGTCTGCAGCAGGAAGCCCAGCAGGAACCACACCTTGTCCTTGATCTTCCCCAGGCAGATTTCCCGGCCCAGTTTTTCGTCGTAGTTCTCCGCGCTGACGCACGCAGAACTCTCCATGATCTCAAACCCGTTCCGCAGCATGGCACGCACAACCGTGGTTTTGTCTCCCATGGTCTGCGTCCAGGTCTCCAGGATGAAATCATCCACCATCTGCTGACTGATGCTGGGAGCGTCCGTCCGCAGGTCGGGATTGACGGTCATGGGCAGATGGGCCTGCTCGAACACGCCCTTGGGACTCCAGCTCTCGTATCCGTCCGGGTAATGGACCCGGTAGCCTTCCTCGCGGTTCATGCTTCTTGGGACCGGACCGCTCTCAGGATAAATCTCCCCATCGATCCGGAACGCCGGCTCCGCCTGGATGATCTTGGTCCCGATGTATGTCTTCATCAGTCTTCCTCCGTCAGCACATCGCTCCGCAGGCGGTACTTGCGCCCGGCGATGTAGACATAGGCGGCCTCATGTCCCATGTCCACGTCCACCGTGCGGCCGTTCACCACATGGACCTTTTCCAGGCTGCCCACGCCGTGGTCCAGAATGCCCCATCCGTTGGCCTCAGCAGGGGTCTCGCCCACACGGGTCTCCGCCAGCTCCTCCGGGGTAATCACATTCCGGTCAGGGTTCAGGCGCAGGGGAGAGCCCAATTCCTTCAGACCGTCGTTGGTCTCGTCCTTACCGGCCTCGCCCAGGGTGTACTTCTGCAGCACTTCTTCCACAGTCTTCATGTTCAAAATCTCCTTTTCAAAATTTAATATCAACCGCACAGCGGCTTGATGCCTATTCGTTTTTGGTGTTTTCGCTTTCCTTCGGATCGTCTCCGCCGCCCTCGCCGGCGATGCTCTCCCCGGCGGCGTCCACGGCATTTTTGCCGATCTCCAAAATGTTCCGCAGCCAGGAGGGGACAGGTGCCCCAAAGGTAACGGCGTGCTCCGCCAGGGAACCCAGCTCTCCGATGATGTACCAGACGATCACCAGCGGCCCTAGCAAAACAGAATATGTAAATGGCAGGGACACCGCCGGGATATGCCCCAGGATGCTCCCGATCAGCCAGTCCGCCACCAGGGCGATGCACACCACCAGGATCATCCCGCCTTTGTGCCAGGCGCCCTCCCGCATCTTGGCGCTGGACCAGCGCCCCTCCTTGGCTGCCGCCGCGCTGCCGATCAGCCAATCCGCCAGCATCAGCAGCACCCAGGCGATCACCAGCCACCCGAACCAGCCCCACAGGGCCGTCATGGTAGCCACCGCCGCCGCGATGGCGGCCTTTACCGTGGTCACAGTCGTTTCATTCATGGTCGTTCTCCTTTCGGTCAAATGTTTTCCTATATGCCCGCCGCGCAGCCTCCGGCAGAATCGCGGCGTAGATCATGGTGGTTTTGGGGTCCTCATGCCCCAGGAGCTGTTGAATCACCGGCAGCGCCATCCCGCCTTTCAGGGCCTGCGTGGCAAAGGTATGCCGCAGGATGTGGGGGTGGACCCGCCGTTCCAGCCCGGCCCGCTGCCCGATTCGTGCCAGGGCTTTCTCAATACCTCCCGGCGTCAAAGGGGGCCATGGCGCTCTGACCGCCGCGAAAAGCGCGTCTCCGCCCTCCCGCTGACTCAGGTATTCCCGCAGAAGCTGTCCAGCCCGGACGGAGAAGAACACCGTCCGCGCCTTCCGCCCCTTTCCCAGCACGCGTACACTCCTCTGCTTCCAATCCACCTGCTCCGCACGAATCCCTGCCGCCTCGCTCAACCGGCAGCCGCTGGAGGACAGGAATTCTACCAGCGCCTGGTCCCGGATGTTCCGGCAGCCCTTCCGCAGTTGGCTCAGTTCCGCCTCTGTCAGAGGGCGGCGAGCCGCCGTCCGGTCCACGCTCCGGCTCCTGATCCTCCGCATGGGGCTTTTCCCGATCACGTCCTCCAGCTCCAGCCATGCGAAAAAGCTCCGCAGCGTGTTGGCGTGGGTGACGATGCTCCCGTTCTTCAGCCCTCGCTCCGACAGTCCGGCCAGATACCGCCGGACATCGTCGGCGGTGATCTCCTCCGGCGGCCTGTCTACATTCCGCGCAAAAGACCGCAGCACAAGGCCATAGTCTTTCAGCGTTTTGGGGGACAGGCCGTCGATCCGCTTCGCCGCCAGGAATGACTCGATCCGCTCACGGAGCGCCAGGGCGCCGCCTGTCTCTGCCCAGGTAATCCGGTACGCCTCCAGGACTTGTCTGATCTCCGTCTCCATACCGGGGGCCAGTCCTACCAGCCTCCGCTCCAGCTCCGTCTTTGCGTCCATACGCAACACCTCCCGCACCAGTATAGCAGGAGGGTGTCTTAGTCTAATAAGGCGCCCGCGGGGTTTGG
>NZ_KI271786.1:0-6437 GCF_000469445.2 Oscillibacter sp. KLE 1745
CCTTCCGGGCGGCCGCTTTGTCCCATAAATTTCCTTTGTAGTGGGACCGGCGGTCCGGCAGATGCCGGGCCGCCGGTTTTGTTTCCCGTCCCACAGCGTCCAGAACAGCCCGCTGATCCGGCCGTTCTCGTCCCCATTGATCCGCTCCGCGGCCGGTACTTTCGGCAGTCCCGGTATGGCCCCTCACGGGACAGGTCCCGCGGGGACTCCGCATTTAATCCAGTTGGGCAGGCCCAGCCCGTCCAGCTCAAGGTTTTGCCTCCGGCAAAACGCTTGGACGCCGCTCCCGCGGCGGTATGACCATGCCTCAGAACAGCCCGCTGATCCGGCCGTTCTCATCCACATCGATCCGCTCCGCGGCCGGTACTTTCGGCAATCCCGGCATGGTCATGATATCTCCCGTCAGGGCCACCAGAAAGCCTGCCCCAGCGGACACTTTCAGGTTCCGGACCGTCACAGTGAAGCCCCGGGGCGCTCCCAGCAGGGAGGGGTCGTCGGAAAAGCTGTACTGGGTCTTGGCCATGCAGATGGGCAGTTCCCCGAACCCCAGCTCTGTCAGCCGCCGGGCCTGCTTCTGGGCGGCAGGCGTCAGTACCACGCCGTCCGCATGGTAAATCCGCCGGCAGATAGTCTCCAGCTTCTCTTCGATGGACCCCCCCAGCGCATAGCTGTACCGGAAGTCGGACGGCTGCTCACACAGCCGGACTACCTCCTCTGCCAAAGCAGTTCCGCCGGCGCCGCCCTTGGCCCACACCTCGCTGAGGGCCACGCTCACCCCCAGCTCCCGGCATTTCTCCTCTACCAGCTTCAGCTCCGCCGCCGTGTCCGTGGGGAACGCATTGATGGCCACCACGCAGGGCAGGCCAAATACGTTTTTGATATTGTCCACATGCTGGAGCAGGTTGGGCAGTCCCCGCTCCAGGGCCGCTAGATCCTCTCTGCCCAGCTCCGCTCTGGCTGCGCCGCCGTGGTGCTTCAATGCCCGGACCGTGGCCACGACCACCACCGCGTCGGGCTTCAGCCCCGCCATGCGGCACTTGATGTCCAGAAACTTCTCCGCCCCCAGATCCGCGCCGAAGCCCGCCTCCGTGATGGCATAGTCCCCCAGCTTCAGAGCCATCCGGGTAGCGGTGACGGAGTTGCAGCCGTGGGCGATGTTGGCAAAGGGTCCGCCGTGGATCAGGGCCGGAGTATGCTCCAGCGTCTGAACCAGATTGGGCTTCAGAGCGTCCTTCAGCAGGGCCGCCATGGCGCCGGCCGCCTTCAGGTCGGCAGCGGTCACCGGGGCGTCGTCATAGGTGTAGCCCATCACGATCCGCCCCAGACGGGCTTTCAGATCCGGGATGTCCGATGCCAGACACAGCACGGCCATGACCTCGCTGGCCACGGTGATATCAAATCCGTCCTCCCGGGGCACACCCTGCATCCGGCCCCCCAGGCCATCCACGATGCTGCGCAGCTGCCGGTCGTTCATATCCACACACCGCCGCCACGTAATCCGCTTGACGTCGATCCCCAAGGCGTTACCCTGCTGGATGTGGTTGTCCAACATCGCCGCCAGCAGGTTGTTGGCCGCGCCGATGGCGTGAAAGTCCCCGGTGAAGTGGAGATTGATGTCCTCCATAGGCACCACCTGGGCATAGCCGCCGCCGGCGGCGCCGCCCTTGATGCCGAACACCGGCCCCAGGGAGGGCTCCCGCAGGGCCACCACGGCATTTCTGCCGATCCGCCGCAGCCCATCCGCCAGCCCTACCGTAGTGGTGGTCTTGCCTTCCCCGGCAGGGGTGGGGGTGATAGCGGTCACCAGAACCAGCTTACCGTCCGGCCGATTTGTCTCCTTCAGAAAGCGGTTGTCGATCTTGGCTTTGTATCTGCCGTATTGCTCTATATACGCCCCATCCATCCCGCAGGCGTCCGCAATATCCGTGATGGGAAGGGGCTTCGCCTCCTGGGCGATCTCGATATCGCTTTTGATGGTCATGGCTGCCTCCTGTTTTCCGGGCTGTCCGTGTCCAGACACCCTGCTGTTTCATGTTCGATTATACCGGCTCCCCCGGGTAAAAGCAACAGTTCTCTCCAAATCCCCTTATTTTCCAACCTTTTACAGGTAAAACACCGGCGGCACCTGCTGCACAGCGGTCTCTGCGTCCATGTCCTTTGTTATCTGTAAATGTGATAGCCGGTTGCATAAGATCCGTTCTAGCAGTTTCTCCTCCGCAGATGCTATAATATTGTACAGAGAAGAAGGCGCTTATATCTTAAAAACTGTGCATTCAGACGAACAGAGGTGTATGAAAAGAGGAAAGAGCACATAAGGAGGTACGTATATGGAAACTCTGGAGAAAAAAGGCAAAGGTTCCGCGTTGCTCCCGTTCCTGCTATTTATTGTCATCTATCTAGGTGCTGGCCTGTACTTCCAGGCACAGGGTGTAGAGATGGCCTTCTACCAGTTCCCCTCTGTCACAGCCATGTTCATTGCCCTGCTGCTGGCCTTCTGCCAGGGCAAGGGCACCATCGATCAGAAATTCACAGTCTTCGCCAAGGGCGCCGCCAACGAGAACGTCCTGACCATGCTGATGATCTACATCCTGGCCGGCGCCTTCTCCACCGTGGCCAGTGCCATGGGCGGCGTGGACGCCACCGTGAATCTGGGTCTCAGCGTCATTCCCGTGCACTTCCTGGCCGCCGGCGTGTTCGTGATCTCCGCGTTCATGGGCACCGCCACCGGCACCTCCATGGGCACCATCAGCGCCATTGTTCCTATCGCTGTGGGCGTGGCGGAAAAGGGCGGGTTGAGCCTTCCCCTGTTTCTGGGCGCCTGCGTGGGCGGTGCCATGTTCGGCGACAACCTCTCTATGATCTCCGACACCACCATTGCCGCCACCCGCACCCAGGGCTGCCAGCTCCGGGACAAGTTCCGGGTGAACTTCCTCATTGCCCTGCCGGCGGCTATCATCACCATCATCGTGCTGCTGGTCGTAGGCCGGCCTGAGACCGTGACGGAGATGGGAAATCTGTCTTTCAACGTCATCAAGGTCATTCCCTACCTCGCCGTGCTGGTACTGGCGCTGATCGGCATGAATGTGTTCCTGGTGCTGACCATCGGCATCTTCGCCGCCGGCATCATCGGCCTGGCCCTTGGCGATCTGGATATCCCACTCTTTGCCCAAAGCATCTGGAACGGTTTCACCGGCATGAACGAGGTCTTCTTCCTGTCCCTGTTCTGCGGCGGCATGTCTGAGATGATCGCCCACAACGGCGGCATCACTTGGCTGATCGAAAAGCTGGGCCGCATGATGAAGGGCAACAAGTCCGCCCAGGTGGGTGTCGCGGCTCTGGTGTCCCTGGCAGACTGTGCCACTGCCAACAATACGGTGGCCATCATTGTCAGCGGCCCCATGGCCAAAAACATGAGCCGAATCCACAAAGTGGATCCCCGCCGCACCGCCTCTCTGCTGGACGTGTTCTCCTGCGTGCTTCAGGGCATGATCCCCTGGGGCGCCCAGCTGCTGACTGCCGCCAGCCTCACCACGATATACGGCGTGACCATGAACCCCATAGACATCCTGCCCTATATGTGGTACTGCTGGATTCTGGCCGCCGTGGGCATCCTCTCCATTTTCATTCCCTTCGCCGACGGCATCTGCCGCAAGGACCCCTGGAACTGGGAGTACGATGTGGCGGAGTCCGGCGTGGCTGCCAAGAAGGCTTCTCTGGAGCTGGAGCGGCAGGAGTCCGCGCAGACGCCCATCTGACCTGCGTGTCTCTTGCTAAAAAAAGACCGGGCGCCCTGAGGCGCCCGGTCTTTTTCTCCTCTGTCAGGTCCCCTCCTGAAGCCGCCTGGTGAAGGCGATGGAATCCGCCAGCGCCTCCTCCAGCAGGCGGACGAACTGCTCCGTCAGCGGAGAGGGCCGGCTGCTGCGGATGTGGATCCAGCCCAGGTGGACCGAGGTCTTCCCCAGCAGCGGGATCGTGACTACGCTTCCGTCCGCCAGCCCCTCCGACAGCAGGCCGCTGCCGGAGGTGAACGCATCGGTGGACGCCAGCACGTACATCGCCGTGGCCCGGTTGTTCACGCTGATGCACTTTGCCGGCTTTTTCAGAGAGACCATGGGGTACTCCTCGAAAAAGTCCGACGCCACGCCTTGGTCGTGCTCAAACGCCACATACGGATATCCGTCCAGTTCCTCCTCCGTTACGCTGGAGCGGCCAGCCAGCGGATGCCCCCCGCGAACATAGATACAGGGGCAGACGGCGGCCAGTTCGTGGAATTCCAGCTCCCGGGCGTCCAGCAGCCGGCAGATAATCTTCTCCGTCAGATCCGTCAGGCAGATGACGCCCACGTCCGCCCGGTGGTCATAGACGTCGTCAATCACACCGTCCATCCCTGTCTCCCGGAGGCCAAATCGGAAGCGGTTTTCACCGGCGATTCGGAGCAGCCTCAAAAACGCGTCCACTGCAAAGGGATACCGCTGGCAGGAAACGGAAAAGCGCACCGGAGCCGCGGCGTTGCGTGCCTCACCATACAGGCTCTCGATCCCGCGCTTCTGCTCCAGCAGGGAGACGGCGTAGCTGAGAAACTCCTTGCCCTCCGGCGTGAACTCCACGCCCCGGTTGCTGCGGGCCAGCACCCGAATGCCCAGTTCGTTCTCAAGCTCCCGCACCGCCGTGGAAATCCCCGACTGGGACAGGAACAGCTTCTGGGCCGCCTTGTTGATGGAGCCGCATTTGGAGATCTCCACGATGTACTCAAGCTGCTGAAACGTCATAGAAAGCCTCCTCTTCCCCTTTCGATCTCACTTTTCTATTATAGGCATTTTGAGCTGGTTGTCAAATCGTTATCAAAAAAACTGTCAACACATCCCGCAAAACGCATATTAACAGCTTTGCGCCCTTTGTGCTATTCTATAAGTAGAACCAAACAAAAGATATCAGTTATTTGAGAAGTTTTCTGTTTAATATCACCTGCGTTTTTCGATGGATGCACAGATTTTCCCCCTCTCTTCTCTCTATCCCCGCAGCCGCGTCAGAGTCTCTCTGATAGCGAAAATTTGAATACCAGTCAATTTTGCCCCTGCGGAGCGTCTCCGGAGGGGCCGGTGAAGAAAGGAAGATCGACTGTATGAACACGGAGAAAAAGTTCGGTTTTGCCACGCGTCAGATCCACGCCGGCCACATGGAAAACGCGGCGGGCTCCTTGTGCGCCCCCATCTATCAGACCTCCACCTTCGCATTCTCCACCGTCCAGCAGGGCGGCGCCCGGTTCGCCGGCGAGGAGGGCGGATATATCTACACCCGTCTGGGCAACCCCACTCTGGGCGCTGTTGAGGAGAAGCTGGCCTCCCTGGAGGGCGGCGAGGCCGCCATGGCCGCGGCCTCCGGCATGGGCGCCATCTCCTCCGCTCTGTGGACCTCTGTGGTGGCCGGGGACGAGATCGTGGCGGATGAGACGCTGTACGGCTGTACATACGCGCTGCTGAACCATGGCATGACCAAGTTCGGCGTGAAGGTCACCCTGACGGACCTGTCCGACATTGAGAACCTGAAGAAGAACCTCACCGACAAGACCCGGGTGGTGTACTTCGAGACCCCCTGCAACCCCACGCTGAAGCTGCTGGACATCGAGCTGATCGCCAAGACGGCCCATGCCTTCAACCCCGACATCCGGGTGATCGTGGACAACACCTTCTGCACACCGTACCTGCAGCGTCCTCTGGAGCTGGGCGCGGACGTGGTGGTTCACAGCGCCACCAAGTACCTCAACGGCCACGGCGACGTGATCGCAGGCATCGTGGTGGGCAAGGCGGACTTCATCTCCCAGTGCCGGATGTTCGGCCTGAAGGATATGACCGGCGCCGTCCTGAGTCCCTTTGATGCGTTCCTGATGGCCCGGGGCCTGAAGACCCTGGACATCCGCATGGAGCGCCACTGCGCCAACGCCCAGAAGGTGGCGGCGTTCTTCACCAGCCATCCCGCGGTGGCCAAGGTCTATTATCCCGGCCTGGACACCTTCCCCGGTCACGAGATCGCGGCCAAGCAGATGAAGCTGCCCGGCGGCATGATCTCCATCGAGCTGAAGGCCGACCGCGCCGCTGTTGCCGCCGCGCTGAACAAGCTGCAGCTGTGCACCATCGCCGTGTCTCTGGGCGATGCGGAAACTCTGGTGGAGCATCCCGCCACCATGACCCACTCCACCTACTCTGCCGAAGAGCTGGCAGCCGCCGGCATCTCCGAGGGCTTGGTCCGCATCAGTGTGGGTCTGGAGGATCCCGAGGATATCATCGATGATTTCAAGACGGTTTTGGATACGCTGTAATTGATCCCGCTGCGGGGCCGCTCCTCCTCTCCTACATTGGGAGCAGCCCCGCTTTCCCGCGGATCCGCGTACCTCCTTTTCGCCGTCCCGGTCTTTCCCCACCCTGCCGGAGGCGGCCAAA
>NZ_KI271787.1:0-40708 GCF_000469445.2 Oscillibacter sp. KLE 1745
GTTTAATTTACAAGGTGCACGCCGTTCCCGGCGGTGAGATTTACTTTACCACAAAGTTCTTACTTTGTCAACACATTTTTTCAAGTTTTTTCTTGAAGCTCTGCGTTTTGGTGTTTCACTCTCACGCCCGACAGCTTAGTTAGAATACCAGAGCTTGCCAGAAAAGTCAACCCTCTTCTTCTGCTTTTGTTCATTTTTTTCTCTTGTTTTCCGGATTCACCTTCTTTTTCGTGCTTAATAAGTACTCAAACTGATGAGACTCCTTCTATCATAAGTTATACTTATTGTTAATATTGATTTAACACGCTTCTTTTGTCGATTTTATCCAGTTTAAATAAAGCTGCGAAAAAGAGACGCGGGTTTGATTCCCGCGTCTCTTCCCTCATCGCAGCAGCAGCGGCTGTATCTGTTCGCCTCGCAGAGCGGCTTCCACCGTCTCCGGGATTTTGGAGAAGTCCGCCACCAGGGAACTGGGTTTCGCCCGGGCGTTGTCCTGCCCGAAGGGAACGAAATAGTAGTTCTTCCGCACCAGCAGTTCCCCGATATTCCGGGCGCCAGCCGCCAGGCCGTCGTTGCTGGCCATGGCAATCACCACCGGCCTCCCGTTCCGCAGATGGGCCTTGGCCGCCATCGTAACCGCCGTATCCGTGATGCCCGCCGCCAGCTTGGCTATGGTATTCCCCGTAGCCGGGGCGATCACCAGAACATCCAGCAGCCCCTTGGGACCGATGGGCTCCACAGACGGGATGTCACAAAGCACCTCATGCCCTGTCAAATCCTCCAACCGCTCCATCAGGTCATCAGAGGTCCCGAAGCGGGTATCCGTGAAGGCGGAGATCTCCGACGCGATAGGGATGACTGTCTCATACAGCTGCACCAGCTTCTCCAGCTCCGCCAGCACCTTTTCATGGGTGCAGAAGGAGCCGCACATCGCAAATCCGACCCGTTCTTTTCTCACACAGGGTCACCTCGTTCTTTTAAAATGTAGTCGACTGCGTCCCGGATAGCCACCGCCGCTGCGGCAGGCACCATCCGCCCCGGCAGGGAGCGGGCCCATACGTGGGGCAGTCCCAGCTCCTCTGCAGCAGCTAGGTCGATGCCCTGGACGGAGGCCAGCTCCACACACAGGCAGCCCTTCGGCAGCTGCGCCAGCAACAGGTGGCCCAGGACGGGCGAGGGGACCGTGTTGAACACGGCGCCGAAGTCACACAGCGCACCATCGAGGCGTCCGGTCTCCAGCGCCTGCCAGCCATAGGCACGGATCCAAGCCAGGTCCGCCGGTTTTCTGGCAGTGACCGTAACATGGGCGCCCAGCCCATGAAGCCGATAGGCCAGCAGCTTTCCGATCCGCCCGAAGCCCAGCACCAAACACTCCATCCCCAGGAGCGTCCGGTCCAGATGCTCCATAGCGATCTGGAGGGCCGACTCCGCCGTGGCCGCCGCGTTGGCAACGGTCAGCTCTTCCCGCTGGAAGTAGTCCACCAGCGTCAGCCCCCAGTTCTCAGCCTCTATCTGCTGGGCGGGACGAACCTGCCCTGCCAGCAACAGCTGGCCGGGACTGAAACGGCGGAACAGCGCACTGGTGGGCAGATCCTCCGTCTCACTGTTTAGTATCCCGTCCTCCCGGCAGAGCGGCAGCGGAAGGATCACCACGTCCGCCGCCGCTGCCTGCGCAGGCAGATCCGGGCATCCGGCCACTCCGCTGGTCCAGACCGTGCGCCCTTCCTCCGCCAGCAGCCGTGCAAGCTCTGCCTGCCGCCGATCTCCGCCGATCACGCCAAAGGTCTTGTTCATCCGGCATTCCCCCTCAAGCCATGGTATGCACGGCGGGGGCGGCGGTGATTGCCTTTCCTGTTTGGATGTGATACGATACATGTGGTCAAACTCTCCCGAAAGGAGTCCTCACCATGAAATTTTCCTATCTGCTCTTTGACGCGGATGACACCCTGTTCGACTTTCCAAAAGCCGCGGCCCGTGCCTTTTCCGCCATGTGCCGGAGCAACGGCGTTCCGGATACGCTGGATACCCGCGCCCTCTACCACCGGATCAACCAGGAGCTGTGGGCAGCCTTTGACCGGGGAGAGGTCTCCAAGGACTATGTGACGTTGGAGCGTTTTGTGCGCTTTTTTCAGGCGTTGAAGCTGCCGCGGGACCCAGACAAGTGCAACCGGGATTACCTCACTGCCCTGGGTGCCGGGGTCTATCCCCTGCCTCACGCGGAGGCGGTCTGCCGGGAACTGGTCCGCCGGGGGCACAAGCTGTACATCGTCACCAACGCTGTGGCCTCCGTCCAGCGCAGCCGCCTGCAGGGCAGTGTGTTCGCAGCTCTCATCACGGACGCCTTTATTTCCGAGGACGCCGGAGCCTCCAAGCCGGACCCGGCTTATTATGCCTATGTCCGCTCCCGCATACCCGGCCTGACGCCGGAGAACGGTCTCGTGATCGGAGACTCCCTCTCCACAGACATCCAGGGCGCCAACAATGCCGGACTTCCCTGCTGCTGGTACAATCCTGCTGGAAAGGCCCGGCCAGAGGACCTGCGGATCGACTATGAGATCCGGGACCTGCGGGAGCTGCTGGATATTGTCTGAGAGTACGCTTTCCTGTTTGAATCTGAAAAATCCCGGTGAGTGCCCTCCAAGATGCCTCACCGGGATTATTTCATCTTCAAAACTGAGAGTCGCGATCAGAAACAATAAGAGACCGGATCCCTCCGGTCTCTTACCCTTTCTCTCTGCGCAGGAACGCGCATGGCCGGGTGCCCCCCTCACAGCCACGCCGTCTCCAGCAGTTCATCCTTCTTGGCCCGGGTCATCAGCTCCGCTACCACGCCCCGGATCTGCTTGCCCTGATAGAGGACTTCGTAGGCACAGCGGCTGATGGGCATTTCCACGCCTACCCGCTCACTGAGCTGGTGAATGCTCTCCGCGGCGAAGTATCCCTCCACCACGGCGCCTACTTCCTCCATGGCCTCCCGGGGCGTTTTGCCTTGGCCAATGAGGATGCCCGCCCGGCGATTCCGGGAGTGCATGGAGGTGCAGGTCACGATCAGATCCCCCATACCGGCCAAGCCGCCGAAGGTCTGCCGGGAGCCCCCCAGCTTCTCCCCCAAGCGGGTAATCTCCGCCATAGCCCGGGTCATCAGCAGGGCTTTGGTATTGTCCTGATAGCCCAGACCGTCGCACACACCGCAGCTGAGGGCAATGACGTTCTTCAGCGCCGCCGCCAGCTCCACGCCCACGACGTCGCCGCTGGTGTACACCCGGAAGTAGTCGTTCATGAAGGCGTCCTGCACAAAACGCGCCGCATCCACATCCAAGCAGGCGGCCACGCAGCCGGTGGGCAGGCGGATCCCCACCTCCTCTGCATGGGAAGGGCCAGAAAGAACTGCTACTTTACAGATATTCCCCGTCTCCTCCTGGATCACTTGGCTGAGACGCAGATTTGTGTCCCGCTCAATCCCCTTGGAAACGGACACCACCACAGTCTTCTCCGTGAGATACGGGGCCATTTTTTTGGCTGTCTCCCGCACGGCGAAGGAGGGCGGTGCGCTGACCACCAGGTCGGCGCCCCTCAAGCAGCCCAAATCCCCGGTGATGTGGAGGGATTCCGGCAGATGGACGCCCTGCAAAAGCGGGTTCTCCCGGGTCCGGGCCATCTCCGCCGCCTTGGCGGGGCTGTGGGACCAGAGATAGGTCTCGTGTCCGTTGTCGCACAGGATCTGGCTGAGGGCCGTGCCCCAGCCGCCGGAGCCCAATACAACTGTTTTCATCTGTATTCCTCCCCCTCAAATTAGGAATCCGGAGTTAGAAATCGAGCTGTTCCACCTATGGCGGAACAATTCCATTTTGTCCGGCTCTGCCGGACCGCACCATGCCGCATTCCTAATTTTTTTTGCGGTGTACGCTGAATTTATTCTCGTTGCCATGGATAAGGCGGACGATGTTGCTCCGGTGCTTCCACAAAATCAAGGCTCCCAGGAGAAACGCCAGGAGCACGATGACCGGATCCGGATAGAAATACCAAGTGGCAAAAGGGAAGCTGGCCCCAGCCCAGACAGATCCCAGAGATACATACTTCGTCAGCAGGAATAAGAGTAGAAATCCCACCCAGACCACCAGGCCGATCCGCCAGTCGATCATCCAGACGATGGTGCCGCCGGAGAGGATGCCCTTGCCGCCCTTGAAGTGGAACATGCAGGGAAACATGTGACCCAGCAGACAGAACAGGGCAGCCCAGTATTCGCCGAAAAGTGCCCACATACTGCTGATCCGTTCATTGGCCGCGTAACCGTTGGCCCCGGCGACCGTACCCAGGAGCCAGCCGCCCAGCAGCACCGCCACAACGGCCTTCAGCACATCACACAGGATCACCACAAAGGTCAGCGGCCCGCCGAACGTGCGGTAGAAGTTGGTCAGGCCCGCGTTGCCGCTGCCGTGATTACGCACGTCGTCCCGCAGGATATACTTGGAGACGATGACCGCGCCGTTGAAACAGCCGCAAAAGTAGGCGATCACCGCCACCATAAGGATGCCGAGGGGGTCTGGCCCTGTGACGGCATTGGGATCCAGATAGAAGGAATCCAGCATCGTCTTACCCCTCCTTCTCGCCCCGCTGGCGGATGGAGAGGGTGATAGGCGTGCCCTCCAGGCCAAAGGTGTTCCGCAGGCAGTTCTCCAGATACCGCTGGTAGGAGAAGTGGAACAGGCGGCTGTCGTTGCAGAACACCACAAAGTGGGGTGGCCGGATGCCCACCTGGGTCATGTAGTAGATCTTCAACCGGCGGCCCTTGTCGGAGGGGGGCTGAACCCGTGTCTGGGCATCCGCCAGGACGCTGTTCAGCATACCGGTGGTGATCCGGGTGCTGGCCTGGTTGGAGACATAGTCGATCAGCTCGAACAGCCGGTCCACCCGCTGGCCGGTCTTGGCTGAGATGAACAGGATGGGGGCGTAGGTCATGAAGGCCAGGCCGTTGCGGACCTCTTCCCGCATCTTGTCCATGGTCTTGCCGTCCTTTTCGATCAGATCCCACTTGTTGACCACGATGATGCTGGCCTTCCCGGCTTCGTGGGCCAAGCCCGCCACCTTGGTGTCCTGCTCGGTGACGCCTTCGGTGGCGTCGATCAGGATCAGGCACACGTCGCTGCGCTCAATGGCCAGGGTGGCCCGGAGAACGGAGTACTTCTCGATGTCCTCCTCCACCTTGGACTTGCGGCGGATGCCGGCGGTGTCAATGAAGACGAACCTGCCCTGATCGTTTTCAAAGTAGGAGTCGATGGCGTCTCGGGTAGTGCCGGCTACGTTGGAGACGATGACCCGCTCCTCCCCCAGGATCTTGTTCACCAGGGAGGACTTGCCGGCGTTGGGCTTGCCGATAACAGCCACCTTGATGGCGTCGTCCTCCTCCTCTTCTTCCTCCTCTGGGGGGAAGTACTGGAGACAGGCGTCCAGCAGGTCGCCGGTGCCGTGGCCATGGACAGCCGAGACAGCGATGGGATCCCCCAGTCCCAGGTTGTAGAACTCATAAAAGTCCGGGTCCGGGACACCGGTGGAGTCCATTTTGTTCACTGCCAGCACGATGGGCTTGCCGCTGCGCAACAGCATGTTGGCCACCTCCTGGTCAGAGGCGGTGAGGCCCGTGCGGACATCCGTCAGAAAGATGATGACAGTGGCGTTCTCGATGGCGATCTGGGCCTGATCCCGCATGAAGGACAGGATCTGGTCGTCGGTCCGGGGCTCGATACCGCCGGTGTCGATAAGGGTGAAGGACCGGCCGTTCCAGTCCGTCTCCCCATAGATGCGGTCCCGGGTGACGCCCGGGGTGTCCTCCACAATGGAGAGGCGCTTTCCAATGAGTTTGTTGAACAGCATGGACTTGCCCACATTGGGCCGGCCCACGATGGCGACGATGGGTTTCACCGGCGCTCACTTCCCTTCTTTATCAAGCAGACATACATGGTCATATTATACCCAGTGACCGGCGAAATGGCAAGACGTCCTCCGATTTTTACACAGTATGGACGCAGAAAAAGGAGGGAAGATGTTGCTCTTCCCTCCCGATCCACAGGGCACGTCTTATTTCGCCACCACGGACTTGACAACCTTGACCTCGCGGCCGTTGTAAGTACCGCACTCCTGGCACATTCTGTGAGGCAGGTGCAGCGCACCGCATTTCGGGCATTTGACGAGGCCGGGAGCCGCCAGCTTCCAGTGGGAGCTGCGGCGCTTGTCGCGTCTAGCTTTGGATACTTTTCCCTTAGGTACTGCCATTGTGACACCTCCTTGATCTTTCAAAGGCAACGGAGTCGCCCCCGGCCTTATTCATTCGTTCTCTCTGTTCTCTAAAAGCTTTGCCAGGACCGCCAGACGGGGATCCGTCTCCTTCCCACAGGAGCAGGGGCCGAGGTTCAGGTCGGCACCGCACCGGGGGCACAGTCCTTTGCAATCTTCCGAACACAATGTCTTGGTGTCCATTCCAAGGATGAACGCCGTGCGGGCCAGATCGCCCACATCCACTTCCCCATCCTCCAGCAGGACGATCTCGTCGTTGTCCTCGTTCTGGAGCTCTTCCGCCAATAGGCAGCGAAAGGGAACGGTCTTGTCCTGAAGAAACGCCTTGCCGCACCGGTCGCAGACCGCGTCCAGCGTGGTCCGGGCCGTCAGCTCCAGCTCCAGGAGATCCGCGGTGTTGCTCACCGCGCCCTCCACCTCCACAGGGCGGCTGATGGGATGCCGTCCGGCAAATTCCACGTCGGACAAGTCCAGAGAAAACTGGAACGTCAGGCGCTTGCCAGGGGCATGCAGTATGGGTCTTACATCAAAACGCATAAGCTACCTCGTAATGACACGAATAGTATTATAAGGGATGTGTGCCCGGTTGTCAAACAATTTTTTCATGTTTTTGCCGTTTCCGGGCAAATTTTTTCGTTTCCGGGCAGGCGCTCTGTTCAGCTCTCCTCTTCCCGACGCTTCTGCCAGCCGGTGATGTCGATGCCCAGGATCACATTGCGGAAGCCCTCCTGCAGCCGGGCATAGGTGGTGATGTTGTAGATGTCCTTGGGCCGGCGGGTGTTCCAGCCGTCCCGCAGCCGCTCCGCCAGCTCTTGGCACAGGGGCTCCTCCAGTCCCAGCAGCATGGGGGAAAGATACGTCACCAGCATCTGCTTTTCCCGGGCCTGGACCATGGTCCGGTTCCAGGGGCGCTGGCGTTTCCACCCTGCCTCCAGCAGGTCCAGCAGCTGCTCCGCCAGTACCCGGCGGCCGTCAGGGTCCTCCGCCGTCTCCCGGACGGCCTCCATGTACAGTGGTCCGAATCGCTCCGTGTAGGTCCGGAAGGCGCTGGTGTACTCCCGGCGGGTGAACCGCTCGTTGTAATAGCGCGCCTCCTGCACGGCGGCGCAGAGCTCTTCCAGCTTCATTCCTCGTCCCGTCCCTTCTGGTCCGCTTCGGGTCCGACCTGTTCTGCAGGTGTCGCCGGACGCTTCTGCTCCGGCAGGGCGTCGTCCTGGCTCCAGCTATCCGGGTCGTCCTTGTGAGCCTTGGCGTACTGGTACGCCTTCCACTCCCGCCAAAGCACCATCGCCCCTGCCACGGCGAACACTGCGCCCGCCGCCGCGTTCAGGGCCACGGTTTCGGCGGTCCCGTCCCAGATGCCCTTCATCAGCTGGTAGGTCAGATACAGCAGGTAGCCCCCTGCCAAGACCCGGAAATAGTTCACCCAGCCCCGCTGTTTGTTTCCGTCATGCTGCGCCATACGTCCAGTTTCTCCTAACCGATTCAAAAAATTCTCTCTCCGCTTTACAAGCGCCCGGCAAACAGGTATGATGGTAGCATCAAATACTTGCCCACCGGAGGATGCCATGCGGGAACTCACCATTGGAAAAAACGACGCCGGACAGCGGCTGGACCGCTTTGTGGCCAAAAGCCTGCCCCTGCTGCCCCCCACCCTGCTGCAGAAATACATCCGCCTCAAGCGGATCAAAGTCAACGGCAGGGGTGCCAAGCGGAACACACGGCTGGAGTCCGGCGATATTTTACAATTATATATCAACGACGAGTTCTTTGACAAGCCCTCTGAGGAAAACATCTTTCTCACCGTGTTCCGTCCCCAGCTGGACATCGTGTACGAAGACGAGAATCTGCTGCTGGTGAACAAGCGGCCGGGTCTGGTGGTCCACGCCGATGAGACGGAGAAGGTCAACACCCTCATCAACCACATTCAGGCCTACCTGTACCAGAAAAAAGAGTGGAATCCCAAATGGGAGAACGCCTTTGCGCCCGCCCTGTGCAACCGGATCGACCGGAACACCGGCGGCATTGTCATTGCCGCCAAGAACGCGGAGACCCTGCGGATCATAAATGAGAAGATCAAAAACCATGAGGTGGAGAAGTCTTATCTCTGCATCACCGTAGGCCGCCCCAAGCCAGTGGAGGGGAAGATTGCGGGCTTTCTTTTAAAAGATGAGGCGAAAAAGCAGGTGGCTTTCTACCGCCGTCCCATTCCCGGCGGAAAGACTGCCGTGACCCTGTACCGGACTCTGGAGACCCGGGGCCCGCTGTCTTTGGTAGAGTGTCGGCTGCTCACCGGCCGGACCCACCAGATCCGGGTGTCCATGGCGGAGATCGGCTGTCCCCTGCTGGGGGACGGCAAGTACGGCCGGGGGGATGTGAACCGCCGCTACGGCGAGACCCGACAGGCCCTGTATTCCTACCAGCTGGCCTTCCCTTTCCCCACGGACGCCGGGGCGCTGAATTACCTGCGGGGCAGGGTCTTCACCGTGGCGGATGTGCCCTTCCGGGACAAGTATTTTCCCGCGCCGGAAACTCCTTAAAAAATTCCCGTAAAACCCCGGCGAAATCTTTGATTTTGCTTGACTTTTCGCCACACATCGGATATAGTTTGTTATTGCTGAATTTCGACGAGAAAGGTTCCCCCTCAACAGAGAAAAGAGGCGTTTCATTGTAATCAAAATTATTATGAAATGGGGGAGGATACATGTCCAAAGAGTTGATTCGTCTGCGGAACATCCGTATGGCGTTTGACGACGAAGTGGTTCTCAACGATTTAAACCTCTATATCAACGACAAAGAATTCCTCACACTGCTTGGACCCAGCGGCTGCGGCAAGACCACAACGCTGCGTATTATTGGCGGCTTCACGACCCCTGTGTCGGGAGACGTCCTGTTCGACGGTGTGAGGATTAATGACGTTCCGCCCTATCGGCGGCAGATCAACACGGTGTTCCAGAAATACGCCCTGTTTCCCCACATGAATGTGTTTGAGAACGTGGCCTTCGGCCTGCGGATGCAGAAGCGGCCGGACCCGAAGGATCCCTCCGGCAAGCGCCGGGTAAAGATCCCGGAGACGGAGATCCGTCAGCGTGTGCTGGAAATGCTGGAGGTTGTCAGCCTGAAGGGCTTTGAAAACCGCAAGCCGGACGCCCTGTCCGGCGGCCAGCAGCAGCGGGTGGCCATCGCCCGGGCCCTGGTAAACCGGCCCAAGGTGCTGCTGCTGGACGAGCCCCTGGGCGCTCTGGATCTAAAGCTCCGCAAGGACATGCAGCTGGAGCTGAAGAAAATCCAGCAGCAGGTGGGCATCACCTTCATCTACGTCACCCACGACCAGGAGGAGGCCCTGACCATGTCCGACACCATCGTAGTGATGGACAAAGGCTGCATCCAGCAGATCGGCACGCCGGAGGATATCTATAACGAGCCCAAGAACGCCTTTGTGGCGGACTTCATCGGTGAGTCCAACATCATTGACGGCGTCATGGTCCGGGACAAGCTGGTGAAGATGTACGGCCGGGAGTTTCCCTGCCTGGACGGCGGCTTTGCTGAGAACGAGCCGGTGGACGTGGTCATCCGGCCCGAGGACATCGACATCGTCCCCATGGAGCAGGGACAACTGGTGGGGACTGTCACCTCTGTCACCTTCAAGGGGATGCAGTACGACATCATCGTGGATTTCCGGGGCTTCAAATGGCTTATCCAAACCACAGACCATTCCCCCATGGGCGCCCGGATCGGCATCAAGATCGATCCCGACGGCATCCACATTATGAAAAAGAGTCAGTATTCCGGGATGTTCGGCGATTACTCCTCCTTCTCGGAAGAATATGAGGAGATGAGCGACGCCAACTGGGAGGCGGATGAGGAGGAGAGCGAGGATGAAAAATAAGCTCTCATTGTTCGCCGTTCCCTATGTGGGATGGATGTCCATCTTCGTGGTGGCGCCCATCATCATTATGGTGGTCTATGCCTTCAGCACCGCCGCCGGGGACTTCACGCTGGAGAACTTCGCCCGCATGGGTACCTATACAGCGGTGTTCACCCGCTCGTTTAAGCTGGCCATCATCGCCACACTGATCGCTCTGCTGATCGGATACCCGGTATCCTATATGCTCTCCAAGGAGGGGCCGCAGGTGCAGCGCATCGCTATGGTGCTCATCATGCTGCCCATGTGGATGAATTTTCTGCTGCGGACCTATTCCTGGATGTCCATTCTGGAGAACAACGGACTTTTGAACCAGCTGTTTCAGCAGATCGGCCTGATCGACCTTTACAACCAGGTCGCCATGCACTTTGCATCTGATCCCGCCGCGTATGTCCCCATCGATCACTTCCAGATGATCGGTACCCAGGGCGCCGTAGTGCTGGGTATGGTGTACAACTACCTGCCCTTCATGATCCTGCCCATCTACTCCGTGCTGGTAAAGCTGGACCATTCCCTCATTGAAGCGGCCCGGGACCTGGGCGCCAGCAGCGTGCAGGTGTTCCGCAAGGTCATCCTGCCCCTGTCTTTGCCGGGGGTGCTCTCCGGCATCACCATGGTGTTCGTGCCCTCCGTGTCCACCTTCGCCATCTCTCGTCTGCTGGGCGGCGGCACCCAGATGATGCTGGGCGACCTGATCGAACAGCAGTTCCTGGGCGGGGCCTATAATCCCCAACTCGGGGCGGCTATCGCGCTTGTGATGATGGCCATTGTGGTGGTGTGTATGCTGGTGATGAACCGTTTCGGCGACGGTGAGGAACAGGCGGTGATGCTGTGAAACGGAAGCATCTGCTGGGAAACCGCATCTTCATGGCGTTGGTATTCGTATTCCTGTATGCGCCGATTTTCATTCTCATCATCTTCTCCTTCAATGCCGGCAACAGCAGCGCGGTGTGGAAGGGCTTCTCCCTGCACTGGTATGCGGAGCTGTTCCAGAACCGCCTCATTATGCAGAGTGTCTATACCACGCTGCTGGTATCCGTGCTTTCCACGCTGATTGCCACTGTGGCGGGCACCTTTGCAGCCATTGGCCTGGCCAGTATGCGGCGGCGGTGGCGCACGCCCCTGATGACGGTGAACAACATTCCCGTCATGAATGCGGAGATCGTCACCGGCGTCTCCATGTGTCTGTTGTTCGTGGCCTTTTTCGGCCTGTGGAAGGCCTTTGCCGTCTGGTTCAACCAGGCGCAGGATACCTTCTGGATGGAGGAGAACATCTATCTTGGCTTCGGTACACTGCTGCTGGCCCATGTGACCTTCAACATCCCCCACGTTATCCTGACAGTGATGCCCAAGCTGCGCCAGATGGACAAAAACCTAGTGGACGCGGCCCAAGACCTGGGCTGCACCTGGATGCAGGCCTTCTGGAAGGTCATTATCCCGGAGATCAAGCCCGGCATCATCTCCGGCGCACTGATCGCCTTCACCATGAGCATCGACGATTTCATCATCAGTTACTTCACCGCCGGTTCCGGCGTGTCCACTTTGGCCATGACCATCTATTCCATGACGAAAAAGCGGGTCAGCCCGGAGATCAATGCCATTTCCACGCTGCTCTTCGGCGCTGTGCTGCTGCTGCTCATCATCATCAATGTCCGGGAATCCCGGCAGGAGCGCCTGCGGGAGCGAGCCCGCGCATGACTATCGGTCCCACGGCCTGCGGGTCTTGAGATACGCATTCAAATCAACACTGGAGGAATGATCAATTGAAAAAAATGGTAGCCTTGACTCTCGCCTTACTGATGGCGGCGAGCCTGTTCCTGTCCGGATGCTCCGTGCGCAAGGACACCTCTGACTCGGAAAATTCCGGCAGCAGTAACGGCAGCGGCAGCGGGGACCGTGTGGTCAACGTGTGCAGCTGGGGTGAATATATCGACGAGTCCCTGATCGACCAATTTGAAGAAGAGACCGGCATCAAAGTCAACTATCAGACCGCAGAGAGCAACGAGGTCCTCTATTCCCAGCTGAGCATGGGCGGCGTGGACTATGATGTCATCGTCCCCTCCGACTACATGATCTCCCAGCTGATCGAAGAGGATATGCTGGCCGAGCTCAATTATGATAACATCCCCAATTTTGAGAAGATCGACGACCGCTTCAAGAATCTGTCCTACGATCCGGAGAACAAGTACACCGTGCCCTACACCTGGGGCACTCTGGGCATCATCTACAACACCGCCAAGGTGCAGGAGCCCATTACCAGCTGGAGCGCCATGTTCGATCCCCAGTACGCCGGGAACGTGCTGCTTATCAACAACTCCCGGGATGCTCTGGGCATCGCCCTGTTGTACCTGGGGTACTCTGTGAATACCACTGACGAAGCGGAGATTCAGGAGGCTTACCAGCTCATCGCCGACGCCGTAAAGAACGGGGTGTATCAGGGAAAGGTCATGGACGAGGTGTTTCAGAAGATGGAGGGCGGCAACGCCGCCATTGCCACCTACTATGCCGGTGACTATCTGAGCATGCTGGAAAACAACGAAGATCTCGCCTATGTAGTGCCCGAGGAGGGCAGCAACTGGTTCGTGGACGCCATGTGCGTTCTCAAAACCTCCCAGCACAAGGAGGAGGCGGAGGCCTGGATCAACTTTATGGCCTCCACTGAGGCAAACCTGCGGAATATGGACTATATCTGGTACGCCTCTCCCAACGCTGAGGCGCTGGAGACCTATCCTGCCTACTATGAGGAGACCTACGGAGAGCCCCTGGATCCCGCTCTCTATGAGATCATGGCCCCCTCCCAGGAGGTGCTGGACCGGTGTGAGGCCTACTTGGTCCTCCCTGCTGAGACGCGCACCCTCTATAACGACCTCTGGACGCAACTCGGTATCTGAGCTGTAAAATGCGGCACCGGAACACCACCCGGTGCCGCTTCTTTTTCCCTTGCGCATTCCACTGCTTTCCTGTACACTGGAAAGGCGGAAGATATTTTACCAAGGAGGAATCCTCTCATGATTTTGATTGGAACAAAATGCCGCCTGGAGCAAACTGTTACGGACGCCCTTACCGCCGCTAACGTGGGTTCCGGTGCCCTGCCGGTGTTCGGCACGCCCTATATGTCCGCCCTGATGGAAAATGCCGCCATGACCTGTCTGCAGAGCTTTCTGGAGGAGGGCCAGGGCAGTGTGGGTACCCATCTGGACATCTCCCACGACGCTCCCACCCCCATCGGCATGAAGGTGTGGGCGGAGGCAGAGATCACCGCCGTTTCGGAAAACGGCAAAATGGTGGACTTCGCTGTGAAAGCCTGGGATGAGAGCAGCCCCATCGGCAGCGGCACCCACACCCGGGCCATCGTCAAGAACGAAAAATTTCTGGCAAAATGCAATGCCAAGCTGGAGAAGAAGTAATTCTTTCCACATGGACAAAACAAGGGAGGACCCGGAATGGGTCCTCCCTTTTCTTCTGCTATCGCGGTGCCGTGGGGAAATCGCTCCCACGGGGATCAAAACAGCGTCATCTGGCTGGTCTCCGCCATCCCGGCGAAGGCTCCCAGCGCCTTCAGCTGCTCAATATGGGTCTTGGACAGCTTGTTGCAGCACATGGCGAACTCCTCAACGGAGACGAACTCCTTCCCATTCCGTTTCTCCACCGTGTCGATGGCCGCCGCCTCTCCCAGGCCGTGGACCGTTGTGAAGGGCGGCAGCAGACCGTTCTCCGTCACTTTGAACTTGGTGGCATCGGACTCATAAATGTTGATGGTGTCGAAGTGGAAGCCCCGCAGGTAGAACTCATAGCACACCTCCAGGGTGGTCAGCAGGTTCTGCTCCACCGCCGTGGCGTCCTTGTTGTTCTCGATCTCCCGGATCTTCCGCTTCACCGCATCCTTTCCGGCACAGCAGTACTCCGCATCAAAGGCCTTGGCCCGGACGGAGAAAAAGGTTGCATAGAATGCCAGGGGCTCATGGACCTTGAACCAGGCGATGCGGAAGGCCATCATCACGTAGGCCACCGCGTGGGCCTTGGGGAACAGGTAGCCGATCTTGGCCAGGGAGTCGATGTACCACTCCGGCACGTCGTGGTCCCGCATGGCCTCCACCCAGCCCTCGTCAAAGCCGCCCTTCTTCACCTTGCCCTTGCGGACCTTCTCCATGATCTTGAAGCTCATCTTGGGGTCCAGGCCCTTGGAGATCAGGTACAGCATGATATCGTCCCGGCAGCCCACCGTCTCCAGAACGGAGGCGGTGCCGCTGACGATCAGCTCCCGGGCGTTGCCCAGCCACACGTCTGTCCCGTGGGAGAAGCCGGAGAGCCGTACCAACGTGTTGAAGTCCTTGGGCTGGGTGTCCACCAGCATCTGCCGGGTGAATCGGGTGTTGAACTCCGGGATCGCCACGGCGCCAGTGGGGCCCAGAATCTCGTCGTTCTCGTATCCCAGCACTTTGCTGGAGGTGAAGATGGACATGGTGTCCGGGTCATCCAGGGGAATCTGGCGGGCGTTGACGCCGGTCAGATCCTCCATCATGCGGACCATGGTGGGATCATCGTGTCCCAGCATATCCAGCTTCAGGAGGTTTGCCTCCATAGAGTGGTATTCAAAATGAGTGGTGATGGTGTCGGAGTCGTCGGCGTCCGCCGGGTGCTGGACCGGGCAGAAGTCCTCCATGTCCATATCGTCGGGAACGACCACCAGGCCGCCGGGGTGCTGACCGGTGGTCCGGCGGGTGCCCACGCAGCCCAGGGTCAGGCGATTCTCCTCTGCCCGGCCCACAGTCATGCCGTTCTCCTCCAGGTATTTTTTCACGAAGCCGTAAGCGGTCTTCTCCGCCAGTGTACCGATGGTACCGGCCCGGAACACCTGGGTCTCTCCGAACATCTCGATGGCGTGGCGGTGGGCCCTGGCCTGATACTCACCGGAGAAGTTCAGGTCGATATCCGGCACCTTGCCGCCGCCGAAGCCCAGGAAGGTTTCAAAGGGGATGTCGAAGCCGTCTTTGATGTATTCTGTGCCGCACACCGGACAGATCTTGTCCGGCATGTCCGCGCCGCAGCCGTAGGAGCCGTCCTGAATGAACTCCGCATGCTTGCAATTCGGGCAGCGGTAGTGGGGCGGAAGGCTGTTCACCTCTGTGATCCCGGACATATAGGCCACCAGGGACGAGCCTACGGAGCCCCGGGAGCCCACCAGGTAGCCGTTTTCCAGGGACCGCTGCACCAGCTTCTGGGCGGACATGTACACCACGTCGTACTTACCCAGAATTCCGCCCAGCTCCACGTTCAGCCGGTCCACAATCAGCTTGGGCGGGTCCTCGCCGTACAGCTCATGGACCTTGTTCCACACCAGGGAATTCAGCTCCTCCTCGGAGTTCTCCAGCCGGGGCGGGAACAGCTCCTCCGGCAGCAAGGGGAAAGTCTCCACCTGGTCGGCGATGGCCTGGGTATTGGTCACCACCACCTCATAGGCCTTCTCCTTCCCCAGGTAAGCGAACTCCTCCAGCATCTCATCGGTGGTCTTGAAGTAGATGGGCAGCGGGGCGTTGGCGTCCGGGAACTTCTTGGAGGCCAGCAGGATGTGGCGGTACACCTCGTCCTCCGGCTCCCGGAAGTGGACGTCGCCGGTGGCGCAGACAGGCTTGCCCAGCTCCTCTCCCAGCCGGACGATGGTGCGGTTAAACTCCCGCAGCTCCTCCTCTGACTGGACGTCGCCGTTTCGCAACATGAAGGCGTTGTTGCACAGGGGCTGGATCTCCAGATAGTCGTAGAAAGAGGCGATGCGTTTCAGCTCTTCCCAGTCCTTGTGGTCCGCCACGGCCCGGAACAGCTCGCCCGCCTCACAGGCGGAACCCACAATGATGCCCTCCCGGTGCTCCAGCAGCAGACTCTTGGGGATGGTGGGCACCCGCTTGAAATACTTCAGATTGGAGGCGGAGATCATCTGGTACAGGTTTTTCAGCCCCACCTTGTTCCGGGCGATCAGAATGATGTGCTTGGGGAAGCGGTTGGTCTTGCTGCCCAGGGGCCGCAGCTTCTCCATCTCGCGGTTTACCGCCTGGAGGGTGTGGATGCCCCGCTCGTGGAGCATCTTCCAGAAGGGGATCAGCATATAGCCCACGGTGGCGGCGTCGTCGCTGGCCCGGTGGTGGTTGAAGTTGGGCAGCTCCAGCCGGTCCGCCACGATGTCCAGCTTGTACTTACCCAGATCCGGCAGCAGGTTCTGTGCCAGAATCAGGGAGTCCACATAGGTGGGCTGGAAGTCCAGCCCCACCTTCCGGCAGCCTGCCCGGATGAAGCCGATGTCAAACTCTGCGTTGTGGGCCGCCAGGGGGCGGCCGTCCACGAACTTCAAAAATTCCGCCAGGGCCTCCTTCAGTTGAGGGGCGTCCTTCAGCATATCATCGGTGATTCCCGTAAGGCCGATGATCTCCGGCGTCAGCCGCCGGTTGGGGTTGACGAAGGTCTGGAACCGATCCGTAATCTCACCGTTTTTCAGCACCACGGCGCCGATCTCCGTAATGGCCTCCCGGTCCACCTTGAGGCCCGTGGTCTCGATGTCGAAGCACACGAACTCCCCGTCCAGGGAGCAGTCCTGAGGGCCGTGGACCACCACCCGGTCATCGATGTTGTTGACAAAGTAGCCCTCCACGCCATAGAGGATCTTGATCTTGTCCCCAGCGGCGTGCCAAGCGTCCGGGAAGGACTGGGCCACGCCGTGGTCCGTGATGGCGATGGCGGGATGTCCCCACCGGATGGCCTGTTGGACCACCTCTTTCGTGTCCGTCAGGGCATCCATATTGCTCATCTTCGTGTGGAGGTGCAGCTCCACACGCTTCTCCGGGGCGGTATCCTGCCGCTCAGTGTGCTCCGCCAGCTGGATGTGGTAGGGGTTCAGCTGGATGTCCTTCCCGTCCCAGGTGGGCTCCATCTTGCCCTGGACGCACAGCCACATGCCGGGCTTGATGGCGCTCTCCAGTCCCTGAGCCTCCTTCTCCGTCAGGTTCTTCTGAACGGTGACGGAGTTGGTATAGTCCGTCATGTCGAAGCTCAGCCGCCACATACCGGGCCGCCGGGTCTCCCGGCACTCGAAGGCGAACACCTTCCCCGCCACGGTGGCATTCCCCATCTTCAGGTCCAGGATCTTCATGGGCACCGGCTGGATGCGAATGGGCTTGCCCATCAGGACCTTGCCTGCGGCCTGCTTCTCGCCCTTACTGCCGGAGGGGGCCGCCGGGACCGAAGCAGCCGGGCGGCTCCCTGCGGCTGCGGCCTGGGAAGAAGGAGCCTTGCAGGTGACTTCCGTCGTCACCTGTCGGAAGCCGTATACGCCCATCAGCAGATGCTTCAGCTCCTCCAGCTCCGCATCTCCCAGCTCCGCCCTGGTGGTGAGGCGCAGCGCCAGCGACATGCCGGCCTGGTCGATGCAAGCGCCGTTCACCACTGCGCCGGCCAAACGAAGCCGCAGCTCTCCGGAGAGCTGCAGCTCAGTAAACATTTCAAAAAAGGGTATATCTCTTGACATAGACGCCACCTTGTTAAACAGGAATCAAATGCTGAGAAATCAGAAATTAGGAATGAGGAATTCCGGCGTCCGGCAACGCCGGACGTATGAGCATCGTCCCACCGGAGGCGGAACACAACAATTCCGAATTCCTAACTTCTCATTCCTCATGGGAGTTTTTCAATTTCCTCCATCAGCTTGTCCACCAGCTGCTCCTGCGGTACTTTGTAAAGGATTTCTCCTTTGCGGAAAATCAGTCCCTCACCCTTGCCGCCAGCGATGCCGATATCTGCCGCCGCTGCCTCGCCGGGGCCGTTGACGGCACAGCCCATCACCGCTACGGTGATATTCTTCGTGCAGTTCATGAGGCGCCGCTCCACCTCTTCCGCCATGGGGATCAGGTCGATGCGGGTGCGACCACAGGTGGGGCAGGCGATCAGATTCACGCCCTCCTTACGGAGTCCGGTGGCCTTCAGAATCTTCTTGGCAGCGAAAATCTCCTCGATCGGGTCGGCGGTCAGCGTCACCCGGATGGTATCTCCGATCCCCAGGCACAGCAGGCCCCCAATTCCCATGGCGGATTTCACAAGCCCCATGGAAGGGGTGCCCGCCTCTGTCACGCCCAGATGCAAAGGGTAGTCTGTCCGCTCGCTGAGCAGCCGGTAGGCCGCCATGGTCAGGGGCACATCGGAACACTTGACGGAGATGCAGATGTCATCAAAATCGAACTTGTTCAAAAGGGCCACGTGGCCCATGGCGCTCTCCACCAATGCCTCTGCCGTGACGCCGCCGTATTTGGCCCGCAGGTCCTTTTCCAGAGATCCGCCGTTGACCCCAATGCGGATGGGGATGGATTTTTGGCGGCAGATGTCCGCCACCGCCTTCACCTTCTCCTCCCCGCCAATGTTGCCGGGATTGATGCGGATGGCGTCGATGCCCCGCTCTGCGCACGCCAAGGCATACTTGTAGTTGAAGTGGATATCCGCGATCAGGGGGATGGAAATCTGTTCCTTGATCCGGTCCACCGCCTCTGCCGCGGCCTGATCCGGAATGGCAATGCGGATGATCTCGCATCCGGCGGCCTCCAGCGCGTGGATCTGCTCCACAGTGGCGCGGACATCGTCGGTCTTGGTATTGCACATGGATTGAATAGACACTGGGGCGCCGCCGCCCACGGCCACATCCCCCACCATCAAACGCTTTGTCATGGCGCTTCCTCCCTCACCAGGGCGTAAATGCAGGAATCCAGCATCTCCCCGTTTTTGTACACGCTCCGCCGCAGAGTGCCCTCCAGGGCGAACCCCGCCTTCTCCAGCACCCGGCGGGAGGCCGCATTCCTGGCAAATGCCTCAGCGTGGATGCGGACGATGTCCCAGGCTGCAAAGCCCTCCCGGCACATGGTTTCCACAGCGGCGGTCATGATCCCGCGGCCCCAGAAGGGCTCTCCCAGCCAGTAGCCCAGCTCTGCGCTCCTCCGGTATACATCGCTGCCCAGGAACAGGCCGATGCTGCCCGCAGCTTCGCCGTCCACCTCAATGGCCCGGCACATCTGACCCCGGCCCTCCTGCCGGATGCAGCTCTCCACAAACGTGGCCGCATCCTGTGGGGCATAGGGGCAGGGAAACACGTCCCGCAGGTTGGCGGCGATCTTTGCATTGTCCGCGTACCGGGCGATGGAGGCAGCATCTGCCTCCCGCCAGGGCCGCAGGGTAAAGTCCGTCATGACTCGCTCCTATCCGAACAGTTTGAACACATCATTGAATGTCACCACCAGCATGAAGCCCATCAGGGCCACAAAGCCCACGGTGTTCACCGCCATCTCATACTTCTCCGGGATCTTCTTTCGGAACAGCTTCATGGCGATCTCATCAATGATGAGGAAGAAGATCTTGCCGCCGTCCAGAGCCGGGATGGGCAGCATGTTCATCACTGCCAGGTTCACCGCCAGCATGGCGCCGAAGTAGAGGATGTTCTCCACCGCGGCGGCAATGGTCTCCGACGCGGTGCCCACCTGGGTGATAGTGGAGACGATGCCCACCGGGCCGCTGAGATCGTCCATGCCCGCCTGACCGGTCACCAGCATCTGCAGGCTCAGCCGCACGATCCGCACAAAGTCGATGGTGTTCAGCCAGCTGGTCTTCAGGATCGTCCAGAGATTGGCCTCCTCAATCTGGTCTCTTGCGATATAGACGCCGTAGCCCTGATAGGTCTCCCCCTCCGTGCCGGTGTAGGTGCCCCATGTGACGTCGTTCAGCTCCACCTTCTCGCCGTCCCGCAGGACCACCAAATCCATGGGCTGGCCCTGGTGCAGGCTCATCAGCAGGGACACGTCGCTGTACAGGTACACCCGCTCCCCATTGACGGAATAAAAAATATCTCCGGCCTGGATAGTCTGGCCGTTCCGCTCCTCAAACTCCGGCGCGGTCCCGGCGGCCGCCGGGATCAGAAATCCCTGGGCACCGCTATACACCGCCAGAATGATGAGGAACCCCGCCAGGAAATTCATAAAGGAGCCGGCGGCAAAAATCACCACCTTTTTCCAGAAGCCCTGACGGCCCAGAGACCGCTCGTCGCCAGAGTCCTCATCCTCCCCCTCCATAGCGCAGAAGCCGCCGATGGGCAGCAACCGGAGGGAATACTGGGTCTCCTCCGTCTCCTTGTGCCAGATCAGAGGCCCCATGCCGATGGAAAACTCGTTGACCCGCACGCCGCAGAGCTTGGCGGCCAGGAAGTGGCCCAGCTCGTGGACGGCGATCAGTACGCCGAAAATCAGAATGGCCGCCAGGATATACACAATGGTCATGCAAAAACTCCCGTCAAAAAACTTGCTTCAGGCCCGGTCCAGCACCGCCTGCCGCGCCGCCTGATCCGCCGCCAGAATGTCCTCCAGCGCCGGTTCCTGCTCCGCCGGCACAGCTGCCCGGGCCTCCGCCACCAGGCGGGGAATGTCGTGGAAGCCGATCCTGCCCGCCAGGAACAGGCCCACCGCCTCCTCATTGGCGCCGTTCAAAACAGCGCAGGCGGTGCCGCCCTGAGCCGCCGCCGCCTCTGCCAGCTGCAGACATGGAAATGCATCCCGGTCCGGCTGGGCGAAGGTCAGGGGCGGGCAGGACAGCAGGTCCAGCGGCTCCGCCGGACTTTCCACCCGTTCGGGGTATGTCATGGCATATCGAATGGGCAGGCGCATATCCGGTGTGCCCAGCTGGGCCAGGACCGCCCCGTCCCGGTACTCCACCAGGGAGTGGACGATGCTCTGCCGGTGGATCACCACCGACACCTGGTCCAGCGGCAGACGGTAGAGGCGCATGGCCTCGATGACCTCCAGCCCCTTGTTCATCAGCGTGGCGCAGTCTACGGTGATCTTGGGTCCCATGGTCCAGTTGGGGTGGCGGAGGGCATCCGCTTTGGTCATTTTGCCCACTTCTTCATAGGTCATGCCGTAAAAAGGCCCGCCGGAACAGGTCAGGATCAGCCGCCGGATCTCCCGGCGGTCGGCGCAGCCCTGAAGGCACTGGAAGATGGCCGAGTGCTCCGAGTCCACAGGCACGATCTCGGCGCCGTGCGTATCCGCCGCATCCATCACCAGCTGTCCGGCGCAGACCAACGTCTCCTTGTTGGCCAGGGCTATGCGCTTTCTCTCCCGGATGGCGGCCAGGGTGGGACGCAGTCCCACCATACCCACCACGGCGGTGACGACCGTATCCGCCTCCGGGCAGACAGCGGCCTCCAGCAGGGCCTCCGGGCCTCCCAAAACCTTGGTGTCCATGTCGGCCAGGCGTACCGCCAGGTCACGGGCCGCCGCCTCATCGGTGAGGACCGCCAGCCGGGGCCGGAATTTTCGGACCTGCGCCTCCAGCCGCTCCACATCCATGTGGGCGGTAAGGGCGGCCACACGCAGTCCCAGCTGCTCCGCCACGTCCAATGTCTGGCGGCCGATAGAGCCGGTGGCACCTAAAATTGAAATCGTCTTGCTCATAGCATTATCCTATTCTAAACAGCTGAAAACAATCCTAAATCTTCCCAAATCACCCGTTCAGAGCAGCTGTAAGGCCAGCCACACGAAGGGCGCCACGAAGGTAACAGAGTCAAACCGGTCCAGGATGCCGCCATGGCCCGGCAGCAGGTTGCCATAATCCTTGACGCCGAACTCCCGCTTGATGACGGAGAAACTCAGGTCGCCGATCTGGCTGATGGTGCTGCCGATAATACCCAGTGCAAAGACTGCCCCCCAGGAGATCTGCGAACCAGCTGCCATCTCGATTGGCGGATAAACAGTCAGGGTGTGTGCCATGCTGTCCGCGACTAGCTTAAAAACCGTCATGCCGATGACACCACCCAGCAGGCCGCCTATGGCTCCCTCCACAGTCTTTTTGGGGCTGACCTTGGGGGCCAGCTTGTGCTTGCCGCACAGCATTCCGGCAAAGAGCGCGAAGGTGTCGCTGCCAAAGGAGATGGCCAAGGGCAGAAACACCTGCAGCATCCCGATGGCGGGCATCATCCGAAGCCGCAGCAGACAGGAGAACATCAAGGGGAACGCCAGCCCGGCGAAGATAGCGCAGGTGACAGCGGCAAAGGGGATGCCCTGCTCCTCGTCATACCGGTGGATAGCCAGGGCAAAGATCGCAAAGATGAACACCGCGCCCAACAGGGCAGCGAAGGGTAGCACCGGCAGGGCAGTCAGCTCCGTGTTCTCAATGGACATTTCCCCGTACACGCACACCGGCACCGCCGCCGCGGCGATCACTGTCAGGGGGGTCAGGGGCTTGCCCCTCTCTCCCGCCGCCGCGCGCATCAGCTCCCAGGCGCCGATGGCGCACATGGCCGCCAGCAATAGCATGGTGGCCCAGGACGGGGCCCAGCCCAGGATCAGTATCAGGAGCGGCAGGCCCACTACGGCCACCATCACACGCTTGAACATAGGATCAGCCCTTTTCTCAATTTCTGTAAAGGTTTATTTCTTTATGCCGCCGAACCGGCGGTCTCTCTGTTGGTAGGCTGCAATGGCCCGGTCCAGCTCCGCTTCGTCGAAGTCCGGCCACAGGGTATCCGTGTAATAGAACTCCGAATAGGCACACTGCCACAGCAGGAAGTTGCTCAACCGCTGCTCTCCGCTGGGCCGGATGATGAGCTCCGGGTCCGGGATCCCCGCAGAGTCCAGATAGCTGGAGAACAGGGCATCATCCAACTCCTCCGGCCGCTTCTTCCCGGCGGCGCAGTCGGTGGCAAAACGCCGGGCTGCTCGCAGAATCTCGTCGCGCCCGCCGTAATTCAGGCACACGTTGGCCTGGAAGTCATCCTTGGACAGGTGCTCTGTGATCTCGTCCGTCTCCCGGGCCAGGGCCCGCAGATCCGGGGCGATAGGGGTCATGTCCCCAAAGAAGTGGAGCCGGATGTGGTCCTTCTCCATGGTGTCCACTGCCTCCAGCAGATACCGCTTCAGCAGGGCCATGATGGCAGAGACCTCCATCTCTGACCGCTTCCAGTTTTCCGTGGAAAAGGCGTACACCGTCAGGTACTTTACGCCGATGTTCTTGCAGTAGGTAGCGATGCGGCGGAACGTCTCCGCTCCTGCCTTGTGGCCAGCGGTGCGGGGCAGGCCCCGCTTCGTGGCCCAGCGGCCGTTGCCGTCCATGATGATCGCAATGTGGCGGGGCGGGACCAAGGGCTGGTCCACCGCACCGTTGATACTCTCTGGCATGATAAATTCTCTCATTTCAAAATGGATTGTTGGGGGGATCTGTCCCATTGGACGGGAAATGCAGCCATGATGATGGCTGGCCCATTCTCTCCCCCATTGTCGTCATCGCAAAGTCCGCTAAACGCAGTTTCCGCCTGCGGCAAAACTGCGCCCCTCCTCTCCCCACTGTGCAAAATACAGCGGAGCCGGTGTGAGACGGTGCCTGTGTATTTACGGGAGACCGATGAAAATCGGGGGTGCAAAACCGCATTTGACCAGCTGCTCTTTCCGCCCGTTCCGCTTTACCCGCAAGCGGTACGCCGCGTCTGTAAGGCGGCAGAACCGCCAAAAACTGCGCAGCTGCTGCGCACTGGCCGAGCGTTGTGGCAAGAAACACAGGTATTTACTGGATAGCCAGAACCGCACACCGGGATGATTAATGTCTTGGTACAGCCAAGCGGGAGAGCATCACTGCCACGCAGAGGGCGCTGACAGCCCAGCAGAGGCCGAAAAGGCCTATATTCGCAGAGTTGGAAATGGAGGCAATACCCAGAGAGAGCCCCAGCCAGTTGGCAAACAGACTGCGAATCAAGAAGAAAAATCCCAGCAGCATGGCAACCACGTGCCCGGCAAACAGCCCCCGGAGATCCTTCCGATGCCGCAGACTCCGCCAGCCCAGGAAAAACTCTATCGCGCTGACCGCGATCACACCTCCGATGAACAGGGGAATCACTTCTGCTTCAAACGACATTTGTACCTCCTCCTTTTTGTATCGGGAGAAATGTGTCGGCTGCTTAGTTCCCCTTTTCCCACCAGCGGTCGAACTTCCAAGGAAAGTGGAAGCCGCAGGCGCTGCAGTATTGGGTCTCCTCCATAGAAAACCAGGGCAGGATGAAGCGCCCACAGTTGGGACAGCGGAGATGGCGCAGTTCAATCCCCCTAAAGGCGGTCGCCGCAGCAACTCCCATGGCCAGGAATACCAACCCCAGTCCGCCCCGGATCCCGCCCGCCAGACACAAAAGCAAAACCGCTGCAAACAGTGTTCCCCTGGCTGCCGAATACCATTTCTGTTCCAGTTTCATAGTCCCCTCTCCTTCAGTCAATAACCCCCAGATTCCACTTCCGCAGCTGCCGGTCCAACAGCAGTGAACAGAGGAGGACGCCAATACGACGACCACCCCGATGAGATCTGCACCATCCGCCACAGGACGGCAGTCGGGGAATCGCAGAAAGCCATGGTGTGCCCAAAAGCAGCCCAAATCGGCGCTTGCACTGATACACCGGCGCCTGTCAGCGCGGAGAGCCGCTGCACCGGAACGGTTCTGAAGCGTTTTTTCTCTTTTACCGGCCCCCCGTGGAAGCGGCTCCGGCGGGAGCAGAATCCCCCCGGCCGCCGGGCGGCGGCCCCGAGTGACCGCAGGTCACCTCACAGGCCCTGAAAGGGTGACAGCACCTTACAAAATGTGCAATGCCCCCGGCGGGCAGCCGTGCTCCCGCCGGAGGCCCCGGCGGCTTTTACACCGCCATCAGTTCCTTTTCCTTTTTGGCCAGCAGCGCATCCAGCTCCTTGCAGCTGTCGTCCGTCAGCTTCTGGAGATCCTTCTCCGCCTGCTTCAGATCGTCCTCCGTGATCTCGGAGGCTTTCTCCTTCTTCTTGAACGCCTCCATGGCGTCCCGGCGGATGTTGCGGATGGCCACCTTGCCGTTCTCCGCGTACTTGTGAATCTGCTTCACCAGTTCCTTGCGGCGCTCCTCCGTCAGCTGGGGGAAACTCAGCCGGATGCTGGCGCCGTCGTTCTGGGGGTTGATACCCAGATCGGAGTTCTGGATGGCCTTTTCAATGCTCTTCACCGCCGTCTTGTCCCAGGGGGAAATCAGCAGTGTCCGGGCGTCGGGGGAAGAGATGGCCGCAATCTGCTGGATGGGGGTGGGGCTGCCGTAGTAGTCCACCATGATCCGGTCCAGCACGGAGGCATTGGCCCGGCCCGCCCGCACGGAGGCAAAGTCCGCGGCCACGGAGTCGATGCTCTTCTTCATCTTGCCCTCATAAATCTTGTAATCTTCCTTCAGCATAAATAGGTCCTTCCTTTCACAGTTGAGTGTATGGGGAGGCGCTGTCGCGCATGCGTGCTCTCATTCCTTGACGATGGTGCCCACGTTCTCACCGCACAGGGCCCGGATGATGTTCCGCGGGTCCTTCAGGGCAAACAGCAGCACCGGAATGTGGTTGTCCATGGACAGGGACGTGGCGGTGGAGTCCATCACCGCCAGGTGCTGGGCCAGCACATCGTCATAAGTGATGACGTCGTACTTCACCGCAGTGGGGTCCTTTACCGGGTCGGCCGTGTAGACGCCGTCCACGTTCTTGGCCAGCAAAATCACGTCGGCGTCGATCTCCGCCGCCCGCAGCACCGCCGCAGTGTCCGTGGAGAAGTAGGGATTGCCGGTGCCTGCGCCGAAGATCACCACCCGGCCCTTCTCCAGGTGCCGAATGGCCCGGGAACGGATGTAGGGCTCCGCCACAGCCCGCATCTCAATGGCAGTCTGCACCCGGACGGGAATCCCCTTCTGCTCACACACGTCCGCCACAGCCAGGCAGTTCATCACCGTGGCCAGCATTCCCATGTGGTCGGCCCGGGTGCGCTCCATGGCGCCGCCGCTGTTTTTCGCACCGCGCCAGAAGTTGCCGCCGCCCACCACCAGACCTACCTGGACGCCCATGTCCAGACACTCCTTGATGACATCGCAGACCTGACCAATCACCTCAAAATCCAGGCCGGTATGCTTGTCACCGGCCAGGGCCTCGCCGCTGATCTTCAGCAGGACCCGTTTATACACAGGCTTCGCCATGATGAAAACCTCCGTCTGTTCTGCTCACAAAATATCATTGATATTTTAGCGTATTTTTCCGCTTTTGCATAGGGGGTAGACAAAGTTTTTCCAAAAAAGCAGGTCCTGCGGACAGGAAGAAGAGAGGACCGTGGTCCTCTCTTTCCGCATTATCCCCCGCAGGTCTGGACCAGCAGGCGGATCAGGTCCTCTTTCCCCATTCCCTTCTCCGCGGAAAAGGGGAGCAGAATATCCGCCTCCGTCAGCTCCAGCGTCTCCCGGACCAGTTGAAGGGCCGGCTCCACCTGGCTCTTTTTCAGCTTATCCAGCTTGTTGGCCACCACGATCTCCGGACAGCCCGTCTGGCGGAACCAGTCGTGCATCACAAGATCGTTGGCCGTGGGCTTGTGGCGGATGTCCACGATCAGCACGCCGGTGGTGATCCGGTCCGCCTCCTCCTGGAAGTAGCTCTCCATCAGCTTCGCCCACCGCTCCTTCTCCGCCTGGGAGACCCTGGCATAGCCGTACCCCGGCAGATCCACCAGATAGGCCCGGCGGTCAATGAGGAAGTAGTTCACCTGAGTGGTCTTGCCGGGGGAGGCGCCCACATAGGCAAGGTTCTTCCGTCCCACCAGCCGGTTGATGACAGAACTCTTTCCCACATTGGACCGGCCTGCAAATGCGAACTGGGGCAGACCGTCCCGAATGAAATCCTCCCGCCGTCCGGCAGAGCGGACAAACTCCGCCTTGGCAAAATTCAAAGCCATACAAACACTCCTTTACTGCCGCACGGCGGCGTCACGGCCGCTCTCACGCCCCGCCGGGGCAAAGGCCGCCACATGGTCCGCCACCTCTTCCCGGATGGGATCCCGCTCTGGGCACAGAGCGGCGGCGAACACCTGGTCCACCGTTTCCACCGGCACGAACCGCAGGGCAGCCCGGACGGTCTGGTCGATCTCCTCCAGATCCCGGACGTTGTCCTTGGGAATCAGCACCGTGGTGATGCCGCTGCGGAGGGCGGCCATGGTCTTCTCCTTCAATCCGCCGATGGGCAGCACCCGGCCCCGCAGCGTGACTTCGCCGGTCATGGCAATGCCCGCCTTGATCTTCCGGTCCGTCAGGGCCGAGAGCATGGCAGTGGTGACGGCGATGCCGGCGGAGGGGCCGTCCTTGGGCACTGCGCCCTCTGGGAAGTGGACGTGGATGTCCTTCGTCTTGTAAAAGTCCGCTGGAATCCCCAGCACCGCCGCCCGGCTCCGCAGGCAGCTGAGAGCCGCTTGAGCAGACTCCTTCATCACGTCTCCCAGGTTGCCGGTGAGCTCCAGCTTGCCGGAGCCGTCCATGACGTTGACCTCCACCTCCAGGATCTCGCCGCCCGCCTCAGTCCAGGCCAGGCCGTTCACCACGCCGATCTCCTCCCGGTCCGTGTGGAGATCAGGGGGATAGGGCTGGCAGTCCAGGAACTTGGGGAGCTCCTCCTCTGTCACGGTAATCCGCTTGACAGTGCCCTCCAGCAGGCGCATATCCGCCTTCCGGCAGATGGCAGCCAGCCGCCGCTCCAGCAGGCGCACACCGGATTCCCGGGTGTAGTCCCGGATGACGGCCCGGTACACGTCGTCGCTGATGCGGACAGCGCTCTTCTTCAGTCCGTGCTCTGCCAGCTGCTTGGGGAACAAGTGGCGCTTGGCGATCTGCAGCTTCTCCTCATCCGTGTAGCTGGAGAGCTGGATCACCTCCATCCGGTCCAGCAGGGGCCGGGGAATGGTGTCTGTGGTGTTGGCGGTGGTGATGAACATGATCTTGGACAGGTCCACCGGGATCTCCAGGAAATGGTCCCGGAAGGTGCTGTTCTGCTCGCCGTCCAACACCTCCAACAGTGCGGAGGCCGGGTCGCCCCGGTAGTCGTTGCCCAACTTGTCGATCTCGTCCAGCAGCAGAAGGGGATTCATAGACCCGCTGCGGCTGATGGCCTCGATGATCCGGCCGGGCATGGAGCCTATGTAGGTCTTCCGATGTCCCCGGATGTCCGCCTCGTCCCGAACGCCGCCCAGGCTCAGGCGGGCCAGCTTCCGGTTCAGCGCCTTGGCCACGCTGATGGCAATGGAGGTCTTGCCTACGCCGGGCGGGCCCACCAGGCAGAGGATCTGCCCCTTGGCGTCCGGATTCATCTGCCGGACAGCGATGGTCTCCAGAATCCGCTCCTTCACCTTTTCCAGGCCGAAGTGGTCCTTTTCCAGCACCCTGCGGGCGGCGTCCACACTGACCCGCTCCTTTGTGGTGGTGTTCCACGGCATCTCCAGACACACGTCCAGATAGTTGCGGATCACCGCACCATCGGCGGAGCCGAAGGGCTGCTTGGCCAGCTTGTTCACTTCCTTCAGCAGGTGCTGCTCCGTCTCCTCCGGCAGCTCCAGGGCCAGGATCTCCTGGCGGTAGGATTCAATCTCGTCCTCGTCGCCGTCATCGGTCTCCCCCAGCTCGTTCTGGAGGACCCGGATCTGGGTGCGGAGGATCTGGTCCCGCTGGGTGCGGACCAGCTGGTCCCGGACCTTGCTCTCCATTTCGTGCTCAAAGCCCAGCACGTTGTTCTCCCGCACCAGGAAACCGTTGAGCTTCCGCAGCCGGGCGAAGGGGGAGAATTCCTCCAGGATCTCCTGCTTGTCGGTGTAGCGCAGGGCGATGTTCTGGGCAATATAGTCCGCCAGGAAGCCGGGGTCCCGGCTGTCCATCACCGTGGCCACCACCTCCTCCGGCACACCGCTGGCCTGCTCGGCATACTCGCCGAACAGGGCGTAGGTCTGGCGGAGCAGGGCCTCCGTCCGGGGGCTCTTCCGCATGGCCTCAGAGGACGGCTCCTCCGGGATGGCCTCCACATTGGCCTGGAGGAAGGGCTCCGTCTGCCACAGGCGGCGCAGGTGGGCCCGCTGCCGCCCCTCCACCATCACCCGGACAGAGGACTGGCCCAGCCGCAGGATCTGCGTGATGTGGGAGACCGTGCCAATGGTGTACAGGTCCTTTTCCTCCGGCGCGTTCACCCCGATCTCCCGCTGGGTCACCAGGAAGATGTCCTGATCGGCCTCCATGGCCCGCTCCAGGGCCGCGATGGAGATCGGCCGCTCCACGTCAAAGGTCAGTGTCATGTGTGGAAACACCGTCAGGCCCCGGAGGGCCAGAACGGGCAGATTCCAAGTGGTCAGTTCCATGTGCTTGTTCCTTTCTGAGGGGATGGTAAAACAGGAGAGAGGGGCGCGGCAGCGTCCCTCCCTCTCTTCATTAAGACGCCGACGCGGGGGTCGAGGAGCCGGAAGCCGGCCTGCCCTCTCCCTTGCCGGTGTTCAATTTCACAGAATAGTTGATCTTCTTGGGGTCGTGGGTCAGCTCGGGACCGCTCCTGCCCTCCACACAGTCCTTTGTGATGACTGCTTTCACCACAGTGGGGTCGGAGGGGATGTCGTACATCATGGAAGTCAGGATACCCTCCATGACGGCCCGCAGGCCCCGGGCGCCGATGTTCCGCTCGATGGCCTTGTCGGCGATGGCCTCCAGGGCCTCCGGCTGGAACTCCAGCTCCACCTCGTCGTACTCCATCAGCTTCTTGTACTGCTTCACCAGGGCGTTCTTGGGCTCCGTCAGGATGCGGACCAGATCCTCCCGCTTCAACGCATTCAAAGACGCGATCACCGGCAGGCGGCCCACCAACTCCGGGATGATGCCGAATTTCAGCAGGTCGTGGGGCTGGACCTCGTGCAGGATCTTGCTGATGTCCTTGTCCTTCTTTCCCTGGACGTTGGCGCCGAAGCCGATGGACTTCTGGTCCAGCCGCCGCTCGATGATCTTCTCCAGCCCGTCGAAGGCACCGCCGCAGATGAAGAGAATATTCTTCGTGTTCACCTGGATGAACTCCTGGTGGGGATGCTTCCGGCCTCCCTGGGGCGGCACGTTGGCAACGGTCCCCTCCACGATCTTCAGCAGAGCCTGTTGGACACCCTCGCCGGATACGTCCCGGGTGATGGAGGTGTTCTCGCTCTTCCGGGCGATCTTGTCGATCTCATCCACATAGATGATGCCGTGCTCCGCCCGCTCCACGTCGAAGTCCGCGGCCTGGAGCAGTCGCAGCAGGATGTTCTCCACATCGTCGCCCACATAGCCGGCCTCCGTCAAGGTGGTGGCGTCCGCAATGGCGAAGGGCACCTTCAGAATCCGGGCCAGTGTCTGGGCGAACAGCGTCTTGCCGGAACCGGTGGGCCCCAGCAGCAGGATGTTGCTCTTCTGCAGCTCCACATCCTCGTCCCCGCCGAAGTAGATCCGTTTGTAGTGGTTGTACACCGCCACGGACAGGGCCACCTTGGCCTCGTCCTGGCCGATGACGTACTGGTCCAGCACGTCCTTGATCTCGCGGGGCGTGGGCAGCTGATCAGGCAGGTCCTCCAGTGCGCTGGAAGAGGTGTCCTCAAACCCATCGTTCAAAATGCTCATGCACAGCTGGACGCACTCATCACAGATGCGCACACCGGGTCCCTGGATCATCCGGTGGACCTGGCTCTCATGCTTGCCGCAGAAGGAGCACCGCAGGCCCTTCTTGCTCTCGTCACTCATGGTATTACCTCAGTTTTGGAATTTGGTGCTTATTTCTTGCTGGTGATGATCTTGTCGATGAGGCCGAAGTCCAAAGCCTCCTGGGCTGTCATCCAGTGGTCCCGCTCCGAGGCCGCCTTGATCTCCTCTGCCGTCTTGCCGGTGTTGTTCGCCAGGATCTCATTCAAGTTCTTCTTGATCCGCAGGAAGTGCTCCACGTCGATCTCCATGTCTGTCACCTTGCCCTTGGTACCGGCGGAGGGCTGATGGATCATGATCTCCGCGTTGGGCAGAGCAATGCGCTTGCCCTTGGCGCCGGAGGACAGCAGAAACGCGCCCATGCTGGCGGCCATGCCGATGCAGATGGTGGATACGTCGCACTTCACGTACTGCATGGTGTCGTAGATGGCCATGCCGTCAGTGACGGAGCCGCCGGGGCTGTTGATATACAGCTGGATGTCCTTGTCGGGGTCTTGGGCCTCCAGATACAGCAGCTGGGCAACCACAAGGCTGGCGGTGGTGGCGTTGACCTCTTCCCCCAGAAAGACGATCCGGTCGTTCAGCAGACGGGAGAAGATATCATAGGACCGTTCGCCGCGATTGGTCTGCTCGACTACATAAGGGACTAAGCTCATTGGTAAAACCTCCTTGATTTCCGCACCGGGGACCGGCACAGATGACAGATCTGTTCCTCCCAAACCCGATGCGTCTTCCCCGCCCCGGTGGGGCAGGTAAGGCAAAAGCGCCCGGCCCACCTGCGGGCCGCCGCGCCTCTGCCAACGCACACGCCTATCTTAATATAGACGCCATGCGGGAATCTGTCAAATCGATGTAGAGCGCCTTCCGCCGGCGGAAAAACACACCGCTCCGCCGGGGCCGTCAATTCCTAGTATACCCGGAATTATTTGGATTCAGCAGGCGTCTCCTCTTCTTTTTTTGCCGCAGCCTTCTTGGCAGGCTTCTTCTCCTCGCCGTCCTCGTCCGCCTTCTTGCGGGTGGTCTTCTTGGCAGGCTTTTCCTCAGTGGCCTCCTCACCCTCGGCGTCCTCTGCCTTCTTGGCAGTCTTCTTGGCGGGCTTCTTCTCCGCCTTCACGGCGGTGGCGCTGTCCACCACCACGGCGATGGCCTTCTGGCTCTTCAGCTGGTCCTTTACCTGCTCAGCCTGGAGATACTTCTTCACGGTCTCCAGATCCATGCCGTACTGGTCGGCCATCCGCTGGAACTCGGCCTCCACCTCTTCATCGGTGGCGTCGATGTTCTCCTCCTTGATGATGGCGGCCATGGCCAGATCCATGCGGACCTGCTTGAGAGCGGGCTCCTTGGCGTCGGCCAGCAGCTGGGCCTCATCCATGCCGGTGGCCTTCATGTACTGGTCGTACTGGAGACCCTGCTGGGCCAGCTGCATCTTGAAGTTGTCCAGGAACTGGCGGGACTGGGCCTCCACCATGGCGTCGGGCACATCGGCGGTGATGTTCTCAGCCACCTGCTCCATCAGGGCGTCCTCAAAGGCGCGCTTCACGGTCTCCTCCCGCTCGGCGGTGATCTTCTTCTTCAGATCAGCCTTCAGGTCCTTCAGAGTGTCGAACTCGCTGACGTCCTTGGCGAACTCATCGTCCAGGGCGGGGATCTCCTTCTCCTTCACCTCATGGACCTTCACCTTGAACACCACTGCCTTGCCGGCCAGGTCCTTGTGATAGTCCTCCGGGAAGGTGATGTCCAGGTCCTTCTCATCGCCGGCCTTCACGCCGACAAGCTGCTCCTCAAAGCCGGGCACAAAGGTGTGGGAACCCAGCTCCAGGCTGAAATTCTCGCCCTTGCCGCCCTCAAAAGGCTTGCCCTCCAGGAAGCCCTCGAAGTCGATGACAACCGTGTCGCCCTCCTTGGCCTCCCGGTCCACGCTCACCAGACGGGTGTTGCGGTCGGTCAGAGCCTTCAGGCGCTCGTCCACATCCGCAGCGGAGACCTTGACCTCCTCCTTGGGGGCGGACAGTCCCTTGTACTGGCCCAGGGTCACTTCGGGATACACAGGGGCGGTGGCCTTGAAGGTGAAGCCGTCGCGGGTCACCTGGCCCTCGATCTCCACAGAGGGATAGCCCACCACCTGGAGCTCCTGCTCCTTCACGGCAGCCTCATAGGCCTCGGGGAACGCGATATTGATTGCCTCTTCGAAAAACACCTCTGCGCCGTACATCCCCTCGATGATCTTCCGGGGGGCCTTGCCAGGGCGGAAGCCCGGCACGTTGATCTTCTTGCGCATCTTCTGATATGCCTTTTCGATGGCAGCTTCAAACTCCGGTGCACCGACCTCGATGGTCAGAACGACCTGGCTCTTTTCGATCTTTTCGCAGCTTTTCACACTCATCTTGTTTATTCCTCCGTTCATCGCCGGTCATAAGCCGGTGCGAAATGGTATTTTACCATACAAAACCTGAAAATGCTATACTTTTTTCCGTTATTCACAAATTTTTTTTGGAACAAATCCCAGATAGTCGGCGGAGATCAGGGAGAAGTCCGTCCCATTCCGCCCGCCCTCCAGCCGCCGTTTGATGGCGTAGCCGTGGAGGTGGCCGTAGCAGCACCGCTTCACGGGGTAGGCCGAGAGCAGCCGCAGGATCTCCGGGCACTCGTAGCCCTGATACAGCGGCGGATAGTGAAGGAAGCAGAAGATGGACCGTCCCTCCGCCGCCTTCAGGGAAGTCTCCAGTCTTCCCACCTCCCGGTTGAGGACCTTGGCGTTGTGGGGCTTCTGGTCCTCCTCAAAGAACCATCCCCGGGTCCCGCACAGGGCGTAGTCTCCATACAGGGTGCAGTTGTTATGGAGAAAGTCCAGGGTGGTAAGGCCCTTCTCCGTGAAGAAGTTCTTCATTTTGGACACCGTGGACCACCAGTAGTCGTGGTTCCCCTTCACCAGATACTTTTTGCAGGGGAACTGGTCCAGAAAGCGGAAGTCCGCCTCCGCCTCATTCAGGTCGATGCCCCAGGAGGTGTCCCCCGCCAGGACCAGCACATCGCCGGCGGTCAGCCGGCTCAAAGCATCGCCGATGCGCTCCGTGTAATTCTCCCAGGCGGGGCCGAACACCTCCATAGGCTTGTCCGCTGTCAGGGAGAGGTGCAGGTCCCCGATGGCGTAGAGGGCCATGCGGCACCCCTCCTTTCTCTGTGTCCCGTGAGGCGGAGTCAGCCGTCCTCTTCGGCGGCTCCAACTCCCCGGAACTCTGTTGATCTATCTTGATCTGTGTCCATCTCGATTTTCACGCTGCTGACCTTTCCCCAAACGCGTCCGCCCACCTTCCGGACGCCTGTCTTGGTCAGCAGAATGCCGGGCAGCTTGCTGCCCTCCGGGAGCCAGAGGGACCCTTTGTAGCCTTCGCCCCGGATCCGCCCGGCGCCAATTCGCCGCCGCAATAGGGACAGCGCCGCTCCTGTGCTATGGTGCTCTACTCCCCTTTGCGTTTTTCGGTTGGGTCCTCCGGGTCATCAAAGACAATTTCCCTGCCGCACCTGTCACAGAAGTGCTTTTCCCCCTTCCGCCACCATGGCATGGCATACCCACGGCCGCAGTATGGGCAGCGGAGGTTTCGGACCCACTGGATGCCTCCGTTGACCAGCAGCACGATTCCTGTGATCCGCAGGGTGTTTTTGATCCAATAGGCCGTGTCCATCACCCGGTACCGGTCTCCCAGGGTCCGGTAGGGAATCAGCTCGTTGACAGCCAGGAAGAAAATTCCCAAAGCAAAGAACAGCAGCACCAATCGGGCAAATGCCCGGCTCAAAGGCTTCACGCAATAGCCTCCCTGCCCTCTTTCAGGTTTCCAAAATCCAAAGGCAACAGATTTACAGTCTGCCGCATTAAGCCGTTTCCCGCGTTGCTTTGTTGCAGCGCGATTTACTTCAAAAAGTCCAGCACCACGCTGTCCATGCCGGGCTTCTCACAGGTGAGGTCGAACCGCCGGGCCTTGCCCTTCAGGGCCGCCAGGCGCCGGGGAATCGCCGTGCCGGTAGTTTCATGCAGCTGGTCCAGCAGCTCCACGCCGTCGCCCGCCGGGGTCTCCCCGATGGCCCGCAGCACGTGGTCGCAGAACTTGTAGGGGGAGGCGGTGGAGACGAACACCGTCACCGTCTTGTCGCCGGTGGCCTTGCGGTACTGTTCCATGACGCTGGCGGCCACGGCGGTGTGGGTATCGATCAGATACCCGTTCTCCTTGTAATACTTGGCGATGGCAGCGGAGGTGCCCGCCTCGCCGCAAAAGCCGCCCCAGAACTGGTCCGCCAGAGCCGCCTTGATGGCGTCGGACACTTCGTACTTGCCGGTCTTGGCGAGGGCATCCATGTAGCCCTTCACCTCCGCATCGTTTTCGCCGGAGAGGTCGAACAGTAGCCGCTCCAGGTTGCTGGACACCAGAATGTCCATAGAGGGACTCATGGTGGTATGGAACGGACGGTTCTTGTCGTACACGCCGGTGCGGAGGAAGTCCGTCAGCACATCGTTGCAGTTGGAGGCGCAGATCAGCTTCCCAACCGGCAGTCCCATGCGCTTTGCGTAGTAGGCCGCCAGGATGTCGCCGAAGTTGCCGGTGGGCACACAGAAGTTCACCTTGTCGCCCATGCTGAGCTTCCCGTCCCGGACCAGGTCGCAGTAGGCGGAGATATAGTAGACCACCTGGGGCAGGATGCGGCCCCAGTTGATGGAGTTGGCGGAGGACAGGAAGTAACCCCGGTCCGCCAGGGTGGCCCGGATGGCCTCATCGGAGAAAATGCGCTTTACACCGGCCTGGGCGTCGTCGAAGTTGCCCTCCACGGCGCAGACGCCCACATTGGCGCCGTCCTGAGTGACCATCTGGGTCTCCTGGACCTTGGACACGCCGTCCTTGGGGTAGAATACTAGGATCTTCGTCTGCGGCACGTCGGCAAAGCCCTCCATCGCAGCCTTGCCGGTGTCGCCGGAAGTAGCCACCAGGATGCATACCGTCTTGGACTCTCCGGTCTTGCGGAGGGCGGCGGAGAGCAGCTGGGGCAGCATCTGCAGGGCCATGTCCTTGAAGGCGCTGGTGGGGCCGTGCCACAGCTCCAGGCAGTGGGTGGTCTCGTCCACCGTGCGGACAGGGGCCACGACGTCGCAGTCGAACTTCTCAGGGCCGTAGGCGTTCTCCGCAAATCCGGACAGCTCCTCATAGGTGTAGTCGGTCAGGTACAGGCCCATGACCTTGGCAGCCCGCTCCTGGTACCGGACATTCACCAGGCTCTCCAAAAAAGCCCGGTCGATCTGCGGGATCTCGCAGGGGGTCAGCAGGCCGCCGTCCCGGCTCAGGCCCATCTTGATGGCCTCCGCTGCGTCCATGCGGACGGCGGCGTCCCGTGTGCTGTAATACTTCATGTCGCTCTCTCCTTCTGACTGTTTTTCAAAACGCATTTTCCAAATATTCCAGCCGGAGGGGGCGGTGAACCCCATCCGTATAAACCTCCGCCACATCGAACCGGGCGGGAGCGTCCAGGTCGTGCTGACTGAGATAGCAGGCCGCTGCGGCCCGGAGCCGTTCCTGCTTCCGCCGGTCCACCGCCTCCCGCGGCAGGCCCGCGAAGCTGCCGCTGCGCAGCTTTACTTCCACAAAGCAGATGGTGCCGTCTCTGTCCCGGGCCACCAGATCCAGCTCTCCGTACCGGCAGCGCCATTGGCTTGCCAGCAACTGGCAGCCCCTCTTCCGCAGGTACTGTGCCGCTGCGGCCTCGCCCCGGTCCCCCAGGGCCTTGGTGGTATTCATGTGCGCCGGGCCTCCCACTTCTTCAGAAAAGTCCGCCGGTGGGCAGGGCAGGGGCCGTACCGATCCAGCATTTCATAGTGGAGCTTCGTCCCATAGCCCTTGTGTTTGGCAAACTGGTACTGGGGATACTCCCGGTCCAGCACGCCGGTCACATACCGGTCCCGGCTGACCTTGGCCAGGATGGAGGCCGCCGCAATGGAGGCACTCTTCCCGTCCCCGCCTACCAGGCACATGTGGGGCGCCGTGATGGAGACGCTGCTGCCATGGTCCCGGTTGCCGTCAATGAGGCACAGGTCCGGCCGAATGGATAACCCCTCAATGGCCCGGTTCATAGCCAGCATCCGGGCGTTGAGGATATCCAAACTGTCGATCTCCTCCGCCGTCACAAAGGCGATGCTGTACGCCTCTGCCGTGGCGGTGATCTGGTCGAACAGGACATCCCGCTTCTTCGCCGTCAGCTTTTTGGAGTCGTTGAGGCCAGGAAAACCGATCTCCCGGGGCAGAATGACGGCAGCGGCGTACACCGGCCCCGCCAGGGGCCCGGCTCCTGCCTCGTCCACTCCGCAGAGGGCCGTGAGACCACTATTCCATTGTTCACGCTCATAGGTCCAGAGGTCCATTTCCATCCTACCAATACTCCATGACGATCTTCTTGCAGGTGCGACAGACCCAGGCGGGAAGCCATGTCCGGTTGTAGCGGAACGTCATCGGTCCGTCCAGCACAATGCCGCCATCTGCCTCGATGTTCCGCCTCGTATAAAACGTGCGGAGGTCTTTCTCTCCCGGCATGAAAAAAAGACCGATGCTGTTCTTGGTGATGACATGGCCCTTTTCCATCTCTTTTCCGCAGACAGGGCAGTTCATGGATATGCCTCCCTCCTCGCAGGGCAGGTTCCTTCGCTTTCCGCGATTCCCGCCAAGTGATGTCAATACTCCAGAAGGATCTTTTTGCAGGCGCGGCAGACATAGCCATGTACAGTTGCGCGGTCGCTCCCCCGTATATGATGCGGGCCATCCAAAACAATCCCGCCGTGCTGTTCCACACTGCGCTTCGTATCCCAGAATCCCACTTTTCCGCCGGGCGGCAGGAAGAAAAGGCCCCGCCCCAGCTCCGTATAAAGGCTCCCCCGCTCCATCTCTTTTCCGCAAGACGGGCAATTCATAGGCGCGCTTCCCTCATTCTGACGCTGCAGGCTGTTCCGTCTCCTCCGGCATTTCCAGTGTGAAGCGTCCCAGCTTGCCAGCTCTATACTCGTCCAACAGGATCTTGGCCATCCGCTCCGTGTCCACCTCGCCGCCGGAGATCAGAAAGCCCCGCTTTTTCCCGGCGGCCTCCAGCAGGCGGTAGCCCCAGGCCACGTCCTCCTCGCCGTCCTGACGCTCCGGCAGGGATGGGAGCTTGTAGCCGGTCCTCAGGGCCTCCGGGTAGTTGGTGCCCAGGTACGCCATCAGGTGGCAGCCCAGGGTCTCCATGTCCAGGATCTCGTCCTTCACCGCGCCGGTGTAGGCCAGGTTCAGCCCCACGCTCTGGTCCTCAAACTTGGGCCACAGAATGCCGGGGGTATCCAGCAGTTCCAGCCCGCGGTCGATGGGCACCCACTGCTTGGCCCGGGTGACACCGGGCCGGTCCTCGGTTTTGGCAGTCTTGCGGCCGGCGATCCTGTTGATAAAGGTGGACTTGCCCACGTTGGGCACGCCCAAAATCATCACCCGGACCACCCGGTTCTGCCCCTTTTCCGCATAGGCGCGCAGCTTGTCCGCAAGAAGCGTCTTGACAGCAGCGGCAAACTGCTTTGTCCCGGCGCCGCTCTTGGCGTCGGACTCCATCACCGCGTACCCCTTTGCCCGGAACCAGGCCGCCCACCGCTTCGTGGCGTCTGGGTCCGCCTGGTCCACCCGGTTCAGCACCACCAGCCGGGGTTTCCCCGCCGTCAGTTCGTCCACATCCGGGTTCCGGCTGGACACAGGGATTCGGGCGTCCACGATTTCGCACACTGCATCCACATGTTTGATCTGCTCGGCGATCATCCGCCGGGTTTTGGTCATGTGACCGGGATACCATTGAATATTCATAGTCCTACCTCACGCCGCCCCGGCGGGCGGCGCCCAATCAATTCTTCTCAGGAAGCTGTCCCCGTGGCTCAGTCGATCCCCGCAATGGGGCCGATGCGGCCGAAGTCCCGCTGCCCGGTGGCCTCGTCCGCGCCGGGAAACAGTAGGAACACCGCCTTGCCGATGACATACCGGGTGTCCACCGTGCCAAGGTCGCTGCTGCGGCTGTCGCTGGAGTGGTTTCGGTTGTCGCCCATGACGAAAATGGAGCCCTCCGGCACCGTCAGGGGAAATTCCGTCCCTTCCTCCACATAGGTGGGCTCGTTGATATAATCCTCCTCCAGCAGCTCCCCGTCCACATAGACGGCGCCGGAGACAAAGTCGATGTCCACCGTCTGGCCCTCCGTGGCGATCACCCGCTTCACGATGGGCTCCTCCAGAAAGGTGTCCTTCCGCAGCACCACGATGTCGCCGTACTCATAGTCGTTGTCCAGCATGGCGTTCAGCACCAGCAGCCGGTCTCCGTCCTGCAGGGTGGGCACCATGGAGTGCCCATCCACGCCGATGAGCCGGATGACGAAGGTAAACAGCAGCACCACCGCCAGCACGGAGCACACCAGCGCCTGGGCCCACTCATACAGGTCCCGGCCCTCCTCCTTTTCCGGAGACACCTCCTGCGTCTCCTGCTTCTTCTCTTTCTTCCACATGTCTGCAAAACCTCCGCGGGCGCTTTCGCCCCTGTTGATGGAAAGCCCCCCGCCGGAGGTCTCCTTGCTCTTATGTCAGCGGGCCGATCCTGCCGAAGTCCCGCTTGTCGGTGTCTGCCGTCACGCCTGGGAACAACAGGAACACCGCCCGGCCCAAAATCTGCCGGGTATCCACCGGCCCCAGCTCCGGATCCCGGCTGTCATCGCTGTCGTTGCGGTTGTCGCCCATAACAAAGACGCAGCCCTCCGGCACGGTGACAGGGAACTCCAGCCCCTCCTCCAGATAGGTGGGCTGGCGGATGTAGTCCTCCTCCAGCAGCTGCCCATCCACATAGACGGCACCGGCGGTAAAGTCGATGTCCACCGTCTGGCCCTCTGTGGCGATCACCCGCTTCACGATGGGCTCCCCGTCCTTGAAGCTCTCCTTCCGGATGATGACGATGTCCCCGGCCTCAAATCCACCGCACAGGTGGGCGTTCATCACCAGCAGGCAGTCCTGATGCTGGAGCGTCTCCCGCATGGAGGGGCCGGACACCAGCACCACCCGCGCCGCAAAGGTGAACAGCAGCACCGTTGCTGTCACGGCGCACACCAGCACCTGCACCCACTCGTACAGCCCGCGGAGGGAAAGCGCGTCCCTGTTGAGCCGTTTTCCTCCCCGCACGTGACCGCCTCCTCCAGCACCGCAGTTTTTCACAATAACGTATGCTAGTATATCAAAGAACCGTCAAAATCACAAGATGCCGGGGAAATTTTGTGTGACAAGAAAAAAGAGAGGCTTTCGCCTCTCTTTCGTCTTGGATCACAGCTTTTCCTTGACCTTGGCGCCCTTGCCCACGCGGCCGCGCAGATAGTACAGCTTGGCACGCCGCACAGCACCGTTGCGGACCACCTCGATCTTGTCGATGGAGGGAGAGTGCACGGGGAAGACCTTCTCCACACCGACACCGTAGGAGATGCGGCGCACGGTGATGGTCTCGGTGATGCCGCCGTGCTTCTTGGCGATGACGGTGCCTTCGAAGACCTGGATACGCTCACGGGAGCCTTCCTTGACCTTCACGTGCACCCGGACCGTGTCGCCCACCTTAACGGGGGTCACTTCCGCTTCCAGACGCTCTTTGTTCAGTTCCTTAATCAGATCCATGGATGTTCCTCCTAAATAATAGGTGTTCATGCCGCTTCTCTCAAAGGCACATCAACGCACTCCGGCGTGTGCACGGCAGAGGACCACCCTTTGTAGCCGTAATAGGATACCACGGCCAGGAGGAAAATGCAAGTATTTTTTACAAAAAATCCGCCTTTCTGCCGTGCAGTTCCCGAAGAGCCGCCGCCAGCAGGCCGAATGCAGCCGGCAGCAGCCACAGGCTCCCGCCGGTCCGCCCGATCAGCCACAGTACCAGG